>CAZYAM010000017.1:4384-27934 GCA_964645575.1 uncultured Ignavibacteriaceae bacterium | reverse complement strand
CGCGGAATTCCTCAAGGCATTCCTTATATGAATGGTTATGGAAGCCATACGTACAGTTTTCTCAATGCCAAAAATGAACGCTTCTGGGTGAAGTATCATTTCAAAACTCAGCAGGGAATTAAATACATGATGCAGGAAGAGGCGGATCGGTTAGTCGCCATAGATCCCGATTTTCATGTCAATGAATTATTTAAAGCGATTGAACGCAAAGAGTTTCCGAAATGGACATTAAAAATTCAGATTATGCCTGAAACTGATGCAGAGAAATACAGATGGAATCCGTTTGATTTAACAAAGGTATGGCCGCATGCAGATTATCCGCTGATGGAGGTAGGTGTTTTAGAATTAAATCGTAATCCGGAAAACTATTTTGCAGAGGTCGAACAAGCTGCATTCTCACCGGCAAATGTTGTTCCGGGTATTTCGTTCTCTCCTTGCAAAATGCTGCAAGCTCGTATCTTTTCCTACGCAGATGCACACCGGTACAGACTCGGAGTTAATTTTGAACGACTTCCCATTAATAGGCCGCATGTAGAAGTGAATAATTACCAGCGGGATGGACATATGAGATTCGATGACAACGGCGGCGCTTCGCCAAATTATGAACCAAACAGTTACGGCGGTCCGGTTGAAGATCATTCGTATGATGAACCTCAATTGAAAATATCGGGAAATGCAGATCGGTATGAACAGAAACGCGGTGTTGACGACGATTATATTCAGCCCGGGAATCTTTTCCGATTGATGAAACCCGGGGAACAGGAAAGACTTATCAAAAATATTTCCGGAAGCCTAAAAAAGGTACCAAAGGAAATTCAGGAAAAAATGGTTGAGCATTTTAGGCGCGCGGATAAAGCATATGGAGATGGTATCGCAAAGGGAGTGGGATTAAAATAATATCCCTTCCTCCTTTTCTTGTCTGTTCCTTTAAGAGAGGCATGAGTTGTGATTCCCCATGCCTCTTTTTTATTGTCGGACTTACGCTTTTGCTTTATCGATAGTCCGATCGAATATACAACAGCCCCAGAGCAATCATAGTCATCCATCCCATTACTTTTACTTCACCCTGCATAAGCTTTTTTTCGGCTTCTTCGGTAGTTAATTCAACAAGCTCCATCTCTTCCAAATCGTCGATAATTGGTTCGCCGACTTTATGGGCATGAAGTGCAAGAAAAAGATTTCCGTTCCCGCCGCCATGATTTCCGTTATTAGGACAACTGCCGAGCTGAATCCATTCCGATGCTTCACATCCCATTTCTTCTCTCATTTCCCGTTTTGCAGCAGTTAAAGCATTTTCACCCGGTTCGAGATATCCACCGACCGGTGCAAGAGATATTCCTTCTACTGCATATTTAGTTTGGCGAAACAGCAAGAGAGTGTTGCGTTCCGTTACGGGCAGGACAAGCACATAATCAGGCGATACAACCCATGGCCAATCGTTAATGATTTTGCCATCGGGCAATTCGATTGTATGTCTTTCAATTTTCAGAAATTTGCCGTGGTCGAGAATAATCTCTTTTTTTAATGTTTTCCATTGACGCATAAAATATTCTCAAAAATTATATATAAGTTTATTTTTCAAGAGCAAATGATTGTTATTCAATTACTGGAATAACAATAATATGAATGTACAGAACATTTCAAGAGTATGCTATTGGACGTTAGTGCAATATATTAATTGATTGTGTTCTTATAATATTATGCTAACTTATCATACAATATTTCTAAGATTTTTGAAATTGACACTATTTCTTTTTAAGAAGAAACAGGCATCGACCAGTTCCTGCATAGAATACTTTAATTCCATTTCAATAAATACCTTAATGAGGCTTTTATGAGACTAATTCCCCGGATCTTTTGTACTGCATATATTATTCTTGTATTGCTCTTCCAAGGGTGTTCTACTCAACAGACATTGATAGGCGGTATAAATAGTTATATCGATTTCGATACGGTTCGCGCCGGACAATATGACACCGGTAAGATGTGGACATTTGATTTTCCACCGGCAGACCATTTTGCAAAAACATACGGATTTACTCCCGGTAAAGAATGGTTCGAGAAAGCTCGCCTTTCTGCACTGCGGCTTCCAAATTGCACGGCATCATTTGTCTCTGAAGACGGGCTTGTAATGACTAACCATCATTGCGCGCGCGCTGCATTAGACAGTGTGAATAGAGAAGGGGAACAGTTGGTGGAGCTTGGTTTTTATGCTTCAACACTCGAAGAAGAACGTAAAGTATGCGGCATCTATATCGATCAATTGATCGTGATGGAAAATGTAACTAATGAAGTCCAGCAGGCGTTTGACAGCGGTTCAACAGATAGTGAAAAGATCGCAAATCGTTTAACGCGGATTCAGGAAATCCAAGAACAGTATACAGAAAAGTATAAGGCCATCGCCCCGCAAGATTCAATGATATTTAAAGTTATGTCCTTTTATAACGGCGGAAGGTTTTCAGTTTACGGATATAAACGCTACACGGATGTTCGCCTGGTATATGCGCCGGAAGAAGTTATGGCGTTCTTCGGCGGTAAACCGGATAATTTTACATATCCCCGTTATGATTTCGATTGTGCTTTTTTCCGGGTATATGAAAATAACAAACCCTTGAAGACAGGCAATTTTTTCCGATTCAGCCAGAACGGTGCAATGGAAGGCGATGCGGTTTTTGTTATAGGAAATCCAGGTGCAACGAACCGCCTTAAAACGGTCGCACAATTAGAATCACTGCGTGATTATGGATATTCGACAAGTTTAAAAACGTTGGAAAGATTGAACACGATTTATTCTGCACATGTTAAAAAATATCCTGAAAAAAAATTGAAATATCTCAACACAATTTTTGGAATAGAAAATTCAAGAAAAGCTATTAATGGATACCTTGGCGGTCTTCGCAATCCTGTATTAATGGCAAAGAAAAGAGATTTTGAAAAGAAATTCAAAGAAGCTTTTTCAAAAAAATCGGATCTCAAAACTCGATACGGCAATATATGGAATGATATTGAAAAGTACCAAGTTGAACTTGTCGCTATAACTCCTGAATTCAATGCGTTAAAGTTACATGGACGCTACTTTCCAAAGTATTTTTCGCTTACCGCAGACCTTATCGATACGGCAAATTATTCAACCAACATGTTTTCCGAATCTGCAAAGAAAAAATTCTCTCTTATAGATTTTGACACGGAACTTGAGACCCAGCTGCTTGTTTTACGATTAGAGACTATGAAGGGGGTTTTTCAGGGAAAGAATATAGCCTTAAATAAATTGTTGGCCGGCCGGACACCCGAACAGGCGGCGAAGCAAATAGCACAGGAGTCTTTTCTGGCATCGAAGGAAAGAACTGAAGCATTGCTTTCGGAACCGTCAGACAGTATTTTAGCGTCCTCTGATCCTTTGCTTTCATTCATAATAACGATACGAGAACGTGCAAGAGAAGTCAAGAATAAATATAATAAGGCAAATGAAAAACTTCAGGCTTCGGTGCAATTACTGGGAAAAGCAATGTATGAGATATATGGAACACAAATTCCTCCCGATGCCACTTTTTCGCTTCGGATAGCCGACGGTACAGTAAAAATGTATGAATACAACGGCACCGTAGCACCGCCCATGACTACCTTTTACGGAATGTATGACCGATACTATTCATTTGGCAAACGATACCCCTGGAAATTGCCCGAACGCTGGATTAATCCGCCTGCTTCATTTAAAATGAACACACCAATAAATTTTATTTCGACCAACGATATTATTGGCGGAAATTCCGGAAGTCCGGTGATTAATAAAGACTTACAGGTAGTTGGATTAGTTTTCGACGGAAACATAGAAAGCCTTCCGGGTAACATCATATATGATGATACCAAGAACCGTTCAGTTTCCGTTCATACATCCGGAATTTTGGAAGTCCTCGAGCAGATTTACAAAGCCGAGAGAATAGTAAATGAATTACGTTCAGGAAGAATCACGCAATAAAACTCCGGGAGTCTCTATTATCCCCGCGGATGAAATGTTCTGTGAACTTCTTTTAGATACTCTCTGTCGATATGCGTATAGATTTGTGTTGTCGAGATATCGGCATGGCCAAGCATTTCCTGGACGGCGCGGAGGTCGGCGCCTCCTTCCAGTAAATGTGTGGCAAATGAATGACGAAATGTATGCGGATGTATTTTTTTTTCAATCCCGGCTGCCATAGAATATTTTTCCACCAGTTTTCGTATCATGTCCCTTGTTAATTTTGCACCTCTAATATTAAGAAAGAGATAATCCTGCGATTTGCCTGCTTTTGCAAGATGAACACGCGATTGTTTCTGATATTCTACAATCCACTGCCGTGCCGAACGGCCAATTGGTACTATTCTTTCTTTCGATCCTTTTCCGAGAACAAGAATCATTCCATCATCAATCATAAAATTCAATTGTTTCATGGAAACAAGTTCCGATACACGAATACCGGTAGCATAAAGTGTCTCAAGTATTGCACGGTCACGAATACCGAGTCTACTTGAAATATCCGGCTGTTTCAGTATTCTATCTACTTCCTCAATACTTAGCACCTCCGGAAGATTTTTCTCTTGTTTTGGTGATTCGATTATCTGTGTCGGATCGTCCTTTACTTCCTCTTCGCCGAGAAGGTAGTGATGGAATCCGCGTATAGTCGAGAGAGTCCGGGCAACACTTCTTGCTGTCAGGTTGCGCCGGTGCAACGTCGCCAGAAATTTACTTATATGTTCCTCCGTTACACCGGAAGCCGTATGAACTCCCGAACGAATGAGGTAATTTCGATATTTAGCAAAATCAAATTTGTAAGAAATTATCGTCTGAGATGAAAGATTTTTTTCTAATCTTAGGAATTCAAGATATTTACGAATCTGACCATCAAGTTCTGTTTTGGCAGATTTCCTTTCAACAGCCTGTTTAAGTATATGTGATCTATTCTTCATATAAGAATATTTTAGCTTTCTTTAAGATTGAAGAAATAAATTACATCGATTCTTTTGAAGGTGCAAGATTTGTCAACAGAAGAGAGAAAAATGAAAAAACTAATGTGTGTCGCTTATTTAAAACCGAGAGTATTCCTATGTGAGGTAAATTCGAATTACTATCAACTTTTGACAACTTTTGCCATGGTACTATAGATCTGAAATGCACGATCGAGATGAGAGATTTTAATCAGAGAAAGTACCTTTTTTTGCACACCTACCAGTTTTACAATACCTCCGTTTTCACGCATCTTTCGTTCTGCAATGAGTAAAGCGCTTAATCCGCTGCTATCGCAGAACTCCACATCTGAAAGATCGATCACTAATTCTTTCTGCTGCCTTTTGCAGAGGACAAGGAATTCTCCCTTTAATTCCGGCGAGATAGCGGCATCAAGTTTACGCTCATGGATTTTCAGGATTGTCGCTGTTCCATTTTTTTTTGTTTCAAAACGCATATAAGAATTCCAATAAAAGTTTTAGAACATATCAAGACACTTTAATAAACTTCGGTACATACGTGCAATGCCGGTAGTTTCCTTCGACTGAAACTGTAAATTGTAAAACTGATCACCGCTGTTTTTAGCAAAGCTTACACGCAGAGGAGCTTTGGAAGCCTTGCAGAGAAACGCGCTAGGCAGGGAGAGTCCAATGTTAAGATCCAGCGCAACATCATAAGTATTGGCTGTTATTCTTTGAAGCAGTTTACGTCTCGGCACGAACCAAGTATTGATATCATCTGCCGAGTATGTAAGAGTTTTCAACTGCGAAGTCGATGATATTGAATAAAGCTGGTCGTCTCGTATTAGCACCATTATTCCTTCTGAAGAAAATTTCCGTACAAGATAGCGAAAAAGCGTTAAGATTAACTCGCCGTCTGGAGATGATTCTGGAAAAATGACCAGTGCCCGTCTCGATCGAGTCAAGGCACCGGAGAAATTCATCATCCGATCGCGATTGTTCCTAAAATGTAAACGCGAGTAAGATAATCCTATTCTTCGTCGAAAATCTTCCAACATTTTTTTTCATGTTCTCCTGCAGTTTACTTATTTTTCATTCGCGTGCGAAGAGTTTCCAGTAATTTTGTAATAAACGATTGATCGAAAAAGTAGTACCGGGCTTGCAGGCTTACACGTAAATAACTGTCATTACCGGCATCCGCAGGACCATTGAAATATTGTGAACCCGTTATAACGTACTCGGGCAAAAGCGTAATAGACCAGAATTCATTCGGGAAATACTCAAAGCCCACTCCGCCGCCATACTGCAAGTCAAAACTGGAAATATACGCGGGCCTCCCTCCGGTTATTTCATCCTTTGGATCGTAGAAAACGACTCCTATGCCAATGAAAGGGAATACATTAAAGTTGCTATTCGGCATCATGTCGCCGCTGAAATATCCATTGAGTGACATTAAGTCCGTTTTAACAGATTTGCTGTCTATTTTCCATACAAGCTGATTCACAGCAAATTTAGTACGGAAACTGAGACCCTCCAAAAGAGATATGCTCATATTAATTCCACCGCCAAATCCCGGTGAAGCGCTCACGGATCCGGCACCAAGGACATATTGCATGGAAACATCAGCTCCAACACCGAACTTTCCGAATCGTGTTTGCCCGACAACCGGAGTAACAAAAATGAATATGAGAAGCAGTGAAATATAGAAACTGAACGAAGATTTCGACATTTTACCCTCTCTAAGTAAGTGGGTGATGGTGATTTATTTTTCGCTCTTTAACATAGTAAGAAACTTCTGTTCATCAAGCAAGAGGATGCCGAGTGTTTGTGCTTTTTCTCTTTTTGAGCCGGCTTCGGCTCCGACTATCACAAAATCCGTATTTTTGCTGACACTTGAGATTACTTTACCACCGAGTGATTCTATTTTTTGCTTCGCTTCTTCACGCGTCATTGATACGAGCGTCCCTGTAAGCACAAATTTTTTACCGGAGAACCGTTGAGAAATGCGGATGTTTGTTCTTGCATTTCTCATCTGTACACCCGCATCTTTCAAACGATGTACGATACGTTGGTTATGTTTATCTTCAAAGAACCGAACAACACTCTTTGCAATCCGCGGACCAATACTTTGTACAAATTGCAGGTCATCTTCCGATGACGCTATAATTTGCTCAATTGTTGGGAAATTATCAACAAGAAGTTGTGCAATATTTACACCTACGTGACGTATACCAAGCGCATAGAGAATCCTTCCAAAAGGGCGTTTCTTACTCTCGTCTATTGCTTTAAGCAAATTTATAAAACTCTTTTCTCCCCACCCTTCAAGTGCAAGAATTTTCGATTTGTGTGCGTGGAGATCGTAAAGATCAGCACAATTTTTAAGAAATCTAAGATGAACTAATTGATCGACTATCGCCTCGCCAAGTCCTTCAATATTCATTGCGCCGCGGCTTGCAAAATGTTCAATTCTTCCTTTTACTTGTGCCGGACAACCACTATTCTCGCAGTAATAATTCGCTTCATCTTCGGGTCGAAAAAGCTTTGAATGACATTCCGGGCATTCATCGGGAAATTTAAATTGCTTTGTTCCATTGGGCCGTCTCTTTTTTATTACAGCACTCACTTTCGGAATTACATCGCCTCCTTTTTCTACTATAACAATATCACCGGGACGAATATCTAATTCGCGTATATAGTCTTCATTATGAAGCGTAGCATGAGAAATTGTAGTCCCACCGAGAAATACGGGTTTTAAATCGGCCACAGGCGTGATAGTGCCAAGTCTTCCGACTTGAAGCCGTATATCATTAAGCCTGGTCTCTGCCTGTCTTGAAGCAAATTTAAAAGCAACAGCCCATCGAGGACTTTTTGCAACCGCACCCAAGAGATCCTGCTGCTGAAGCAAATCAACTTTTACAACAATACCATCGATATCAAATGGAAGTTCGTCGCGGCTTTCCGCCCATTCTTTCCAATAGTCAATCACTTCATCGATAGAACTGCAAAGCTTTGCATGCCTACTTATAGGAAAACCGAGTTCCTGCAACAGCTGTAAATTTTCATAATGACTCGTATGCAAATTTTCTTCTGCATGAAGAAAATAGGAAACAAAATTCAACGGTCGCTGTGCAACTATTTTAGGATCCTGAAGCTTCAATGTACCTGCAGCTGAATTACGCGGATTGACAAATGCCTTCTCACCCGAAAGCTGGCGCTCTTCGTTCATCCGTTGAAAGTCATGCTTATTTATGTACACTTCGCCCCGCACCTCGAGAACACGCGGTGCAGTTTCTGCACGCCTCAAGCGGATAGGAATGGAACGGATTGTTTTTAGATTGTTCGTTATATCATCGCCTCTTATCCCGTCTCCGCGGGTAGCGCCCTGTACTAACGAACAATTTTCATAGTGCAGGCTTACCGCAATGCCGTCAAATTTTAATTCGCATACATAGCGATATCGTTCGTTTTCTAAAGACTTTTGAATTCGTCGATCAAAATCTCTTACTTCATCTTCGCTGTACGTATTAGACAGACTCAGCATAGGCAAAGCATGTATAACGGAAGGAAACTCCTTCGTCTGCTGTCCGCCTACGCGCTGTGTGGGAGAATCCGGCGTAATAAACTGCGGGTGCCGGCGTTCGAGCTCTATCAGCCGAACCATTAACCTGTCATATTCCTCGTCTGATATTACAGGCTCAGCAAGTACATAGTACCGGTAATCATGATTAAGAATTTCCTGGCGAAGAATTTCTATTTCTTTTAGAATGGAGGAATTCATGCCAGCCTGCACATACTGGTGATTATTTTTTTAGGTTGGCTTCGGTAAGAACAGCATTACGTACTACTGCGCCGGTCTTTCCGAGCGATCCAATATTCTTACCATTTAATCTGAAGATTGCACCACCGGCATTTCCCATCGTTACAGTAAAACGTTTTTTTGCCACCCATGTACGCTTTCTATTTGGACCAAAAAGATATTCTGCTCCTCTTGTATCATCTATAAGAAGGCTGATCCAAACTGAGTCGATAGTGGTAATTTCCAACCGTAAGCTGTCTTTTTTTTGTGTTTTGAAGACATGAATGCTATCGGCTGATGAAGTTTGAGGAAGGATAGAAGCAGCTTCACTTTCTTTGATAACACGATCGAATGGAATTTCCGTTACAGGTTTGGCAGGATCCGATTCCTTTTTCATATTGGCCAAAATAATCACCAGAACAACGACAACAAAAAGGAATATCCCAAAAGCCAGGTTCCGTTGAAGAGACGAAAGCTTTAATAACTTGTTCTTGATATCTGCTATAGATATCCTGATTTGAGGAGAAATACGTTGTGTTTCGACTTCGTCCGGTTTTCGTGGGTGATCTTCTTGCTGAATGGAGTCATACTTCTGCAAGACTTCATTGGGATCGAGATTGACACTAAGAGCATATTCTCTAAGAAATGCGCGAATATATGCCTGCGGTAGTATTTGGAACTGTCCATGTTCAATTGCTTCAAGAAACTTAAGATTAATACGTGTCTCGGCGGAGATATCTACAAGCGATATTCCATTAGCTGCCCGGGCCTGTGCAAGCTCTTCACCGAATTGTTCAAGATTTATACTGGAAGGTTCCATGCTTCGTTTCAATCTCTGGTATGCCGCTCAATGTAAAGAAAATAGTACCAATTAATTCAACCACTTTCAAGGGAGCAACAAGGAAGAGATTACCTTAATTTAATATATAAAAGAAACGACTGCACTCAAACCGAAGTAAAAGCAGAGCCTATTCATTCAGAGGCAAGTGTACTGCTTAACTGCTATAAATTTTGAAGTTTCTTTTTTCGCTGTGCCAATTTGACGGTTTCTTCAATTAATATATGCATCTGCTTCAAAATTCTCGAATCAGCTAATGAGCCATCTGGAAGAAAAGCGTCGTCCGCAGAGCGTATGAATACTTGAGGCTGGGGAATCAACTCGACATTTAATGCCGCCAACACTTGACGAAGTTGAAGTTGAGACCTCAGTGTTCCGAAAATTCCTGTTGACACACCAAAAATCGCTGCCGCTTTTCCCGAAAAAGGATTTGTTTTATCCGAAGCCCAATCGATGGCATTCTTTAAAGGACCTGGGATAGAGTGATTATATTCGGGTGTTGCAATTAGTAGAATATCTGCTGCTTCAACAGCCTGTTTGAGTTTTATTACCGATTCGGGAAATCCATCTGTCCGTAGATCTGCATCATAAACAGGCAAAGCAAGTGCCTTTAAATCGATTTCGTCAATCTCAACATCGAACTCTGACACTATTTTTTTTGCAATTTGAAGTGCTTTCCGATTATAAGACTCTATTCTTAAACTTCCGGCAATCGCAAGAATATGTAAAGACTGATTTGTCATAGCGTTTTCACCGATATATTATGAATAACAATGCAACAAATGTAGATATTAAAAAAATTCAAACAGCATCAAACGGCAATTATTCAATATGTTTTATTTCAGTGCCGAGCTTTTTAAGAAGACTTCCCAATTCTATTTGTTCGGCCTCTGTGAGCACTGATGCAAGCTTGACAATATAGTTTGCATGCGGAATGAATGTCGTTTGGAATAAGCGTTTTCCTTTCGGCGTTAACTGCACATAAAAAGCACGCTTGTCCTTTTTATTAACGGATCGCCTTACAATTCCATCTTTTTCCAGGTTATCCACAACAACAGTCATGTTGCCTCCGCTGACAAGGTGCTTCTTGGTTAGATCGCCGATAATCATGGGACCGAGGTGTCCGAGACACTCGACAACACCAAATTGTGCCGGCGTCAATCCAGTTGCACGAATTCTTGCTCCTGTTAAATGGTTGAATGTATCATGCGCCCGTACCAGCTTTACCCACATAGACAGGGCAAGATCGGTTTTTTTTCCGTACCGTTTTGTGCTTTTCATAGCATCTCCTTTTAATTTAAAATATTAACATTAAGATAATACGGATAGTTCCCGATGCCAAGTAATTAATAAAAAATCATTGGATGATAATTGTATTTACATCTAGAGATTTTCTTTTTAACTACTCCCCCAATTAGAACAAGTGCGAGCATTTCATCAAATCGCTTAAATTCTTGCTTTTCACATGAATCTCTTCCTTGCATTTCCATTAAACTTTCTCTAACATAATTACAAAATATTTAAATTTTTATTTACAGAACGCGGCATGAAAAAAATCTGGTTTAGTGCCTATAATGTCCTTTTTATTCCGTTTTTTTGGGTGCTTCTACACTGTGCATCGCCTTTCAATTCCAAAATCCGCAAGGGAATTCGCGGGCGAAAGGGTTTGATTGAAAGAATTGAATATGATCTAAAAAAATTAAAATCAAAAAGACGAGTATGGTTCCATTCATCATCCATGGGGGAATTTGAGCAGGCAAAACCGATAATTGCCGCTCTACGCAAGAAATACCGCGACATCGATATCGTCGTGACTTTTTTTTCTCCATCGGGATACGATCATTCAAAGAACTATAAACTTGCCGATATTATCACATATATCCCGTTCGATACAAAGGCAAATGCCCGGAGTTTTATCGATCTTCTACAACCGACAGCGGCAGTCTTTGTACGGTATGATATTTGGCCTAATCATCTATGGGAACTAAAAGCAAGAAATATACCGACCTTTATCGCCAATGCCACAATGCGTACGTCGTCAGCAAGATTTTATCCGTTAATAAAAAGTTTTCATCGATTACTCTTTAATGACTTTATATCTATACTGACTGTATCCGTAAAAGATGTCGAAGCTTTTTCACGGTTTAGATTAACACATCCTTTAATCCAAGCTATAGGCGAGACTCGGTACGATCAGGTATGGCAGCGCAGCGCCGACGCCAAGAAAAAACATCTGATTCCGCTTTCTGTTCTAAATGAGAAAAAAACATTCATCGCCGGCAGTACTTGGCCTGAAGACGAAGAATTGCTGCTGCCGGCGATTAAGAAACTTTTGGAATACGATTCAAAAGTTCTCGTAATTCTCGTTCCGCATGAGCCGACGGAAGAGGCATTGGAAGCAATCGAGAAACAGCTTCCAATTAGGATAAAATCCATTCGATTCTCTCTGCTGAACGATTATTCACGCGAACGGATAATTATTGTCGACAGCATAGGAATATTAATGGCACTGTACCAGTATGCAGATATCGCCTATGTCGGAGGAGGTTTCCGGCAGGGTATTCACAACGTACTGGAACCTGCTGTCTACGGGATTCCCGTTGTCTATGGACCACGGCATACAAATTCTCAGGAAGCACAGGAACTCCTTCGTCAAGGAGGCGGATTTCTTATTAATGATCAATTTGAATGCTACAAAACACTTCGCAAATTACTTGATGATTCAAAGGCCAGAACAATCGCAGGAAATGTATCGTTAAAATTAGTGAAAGAAAATATCGGGGCGACAGAAAGATTCATTGAACATCTATCGAAATTTCTGTAATACAAGAAAAAACAAACCTAAAATAACTTATTCATGAAAACAGCATACTTTGATACTATTTCCGGTATCAGCGGTGATATGACATTGGGCGCCTTTATCAGCGCCGGTATTTCCATCGACGAGCTGATTTCTGAACTGCAGAAACTCAGGTTGAAGGGTTTCGAACTTTCAACACATCATGTCACTCGAAACGGCATAGTTGCTGTACAAATAGAAGTCGTTATTTATGAACAACCGCATTATCATCGGTATTTAAAGGATATCGAAACAATTATTGATAAAAGTGATTTTTCTCTTAGAGTAAAAGAAAACTCAAAGAAAATTTTTCATGAAGTAGCAGTTGCGGAGGCAAAAGTACACAATACGAGCATCGATAGGGTGCACTTTCATGAGATAGGCGCAATCGATTCAATAGTAGATATTGTTGGAGCAGCTATCTGTTTAGAAAAACTTGATATTCAAGTCGTCTATTCTTCGCCTGTAAAAGTTGGAAACGGTGGAACCGTAAACACCCAGCATGGTATGCTGCCCGTGCCTACGCCTGCAACAATGGAAATCCTAAGAGGTTACCCAATTATACTTACCGATGTGCCATTTGAACTGACAACACCGACCGGAGCCGCAATTGTTAAAGCACTTTCACAGGGTGTACTGACTGCGGAAAAAATTCAAGTATCGTCGATAGGCTATGGTGCAGGCAGCCGCGAGATCGGGCAATTACCAAACCTCTTTCGAATTCTCATCGGTGAAATTGAACCACATTATCTCTCCGACGAAATCGTCAGCATCGAAACCAACATAGACGATATGAATCCGATAATTTTTCCGTATATCATTGAAAAGCTGCTCGCGGCCGGTGCGCAAGACGCCTATCTAATACCGATTGTAATGAAAAAAGGCCGGCCCGGTATTCTACTTTCTGTGCTCTTAGAACGTGTAAAAATCTATAAAATACTTGAAATCATTTTCTGCGAAACAACGACACTCGGCGTACGCATTCAACCGGTCGAACGGAAAAAACTGGAACGTACTAAAAAGCAGGTTAATACATCATTCGGCGTCATTTCTGTTAAAGTTATTACGGTTGAAGGGAAAAAACAATTTCGTGCAGAGTTTGAAGAATGCAAGCGGATTGCCTTGGATAAGAATATGCCTCTTGTAGAAGTTTATCGAATTCTTGAACGTGAGTTGAACAGCTGAAAATGATCTTTTAATTTTTCTCATTGCCGGTTTTTCATTGAATCAATTCTTTATCGATATCGCTCTTCCTGTTCCTGTCGACTGCACGTTCACATATATTGTTTCATCTGAACTTCAACCGCTGGTCATTCCCGGCAAACGCGCACTTGTACCTTTCGGGAAGAAACATCTTACCGGCGTCATAGTTGGACTGCCGGCAACGACAAATATCCGCGGACTTAAACCAGTCACCGATATTTTAGATACAAAACCGACATTTTCACCTGAAATGCTTTTACTAACTAAGTGGATCAGTGAATACTATTTTACGCCCTGGGGCGAAGTACTAAAAGCAGCAACACCGCAGGGATTATCGCAGGAAAGCAAAATGATTGTTCGCCTGATTCTGCAGGATATTGAAGCCGTTCTTCAGGCAATTAAGAACTCTGCCCCGCAGCGTCACGCAATAATACATGCTCTTGCCGGTGGTAAATCGTTAACTTTTACACAGATCAAGCAGAAATTGCATGCAAAAAGCATTCATGCCGTTTTGAATGAGATGCAGCAGCGCGGATGGATTTCTATTACGGAAGAAATTGGAAAAGCGAAAGCCAAGCCAAAAATAGAGCGTTCCGCTTCTTTAACAGCCCTCGGTTTAAAAGCTGTTATGGATAGAACAAGTGTGTCATCTTTTCCCTCCAAACAGCTCTCTATCCTTGAAGAACTGAAGAATGAAACATCTTCTGAAATAAATGCTGTTGAAATAAATTCTTTTTTAAAGTGTCATCATGGTTCGCTCTCTTCAGTAAAAACTCTCGTGAAAAAAGGACTTGTGAATATAAGTAAGCATGAAGTATTCAGGCGCTCGGAATATGATCCCAGCGAACCTCCGCCAAAAATAACATTAAACGCAAACCAGCAGTATGCGCTCAACGAAATTATTAATGCAATAACCGCAGGTTCTTTCAAGGCATTTCTTTTGCATGGTGTCACCGGAAGTGGAAAAACACAGGTGTATATTGAAGCAATTCGCAATGTAATCGCAAATGGCAAAACAGCTATTGTTTTAGTGCCTGAAATTTCACTCACACCGCAGACAGTTCGTCGATTTAAAGCACACTTTGGCAATAATGTTGCAGTGATGCACAGTCAAATGTCTATAGGTGAGCGGTACGATGCGTGGCGTATGGCGCATCAAGGAAAAGTGAAAATCGTAATCGGGCCCCGCTCGGCAATCTTTGCGCCTCTTGAAAACATCGGTCTTATCGTAATCGATGAAGAACACGACAGCTCTTACAAACAGTATGATGCAGCCCCTCGATATAACGCCCGCGATGTGGCTCTTGTCCGTGCTTCGCAAATAAAAGCCGTAGTCGTGCTTGGATCGGCGACACCATCGGCGGAAAGTTATGCCAATACAATCAATGATAAGTACACGCTTCTTGAACTTCCCCAGCGTGTCGACATTGCCCGGCTGCCCACTATCGATATTATTGACATGGCAAAAGAACGGCACCGGGTTTACGAAGAATTAAAGAAAGAAATCAAGTTAGCTGCTAAACCTTTTCCCAAACGTTTGCCGGACTCTTCTATTTCATATCTTCTCCGGACACAGATTGCCGTCCGGTTAGAGCGCAAAGAGGGAATCATTCTTCTTCAGAATCGCCGGGGTTTTTCGCATGTTATGGAATGCTACGATTGCGGCTATGTAGAAAAATGCGGCAATTGTGAGGTTTCGCTGACGTTTCACGCAACAAAAAAACATCTCCGTTGTCACTACTGCGGTTTTGTAAAGAAACCTCCGGCAGTTTGCCCGAAGTGCGGCAGTACGGAACTGCGCATGCACGTATTCGGTACGCAGCAAGTACAACAGGAATTACAGGAACTTTTTCCAAAAGCAGTCATATTGCGGATGGATCGTGATACCACAAGCAGCAAAGGTGCGCACAACAAAATTCTGAAACAGTTTGAATCCGGTGATGCGGATATTCTTCTCGGCACGCAGATGGTTGCAAAGGGATTAGATTTTCCGCGTGTAACTCTGGTTGGCGTGATTTCTGCTGACACACAGATGCTGCTGCCGGATTTCCGCGCCTCTGAAGGAACATTCCAATTGCTTACACAAGTTGCAGGTCGCGCAGGCAGAAGCAACCTTGCCGGCGAAGTTGTTATCCAGACATTACAGCCGGCTCATTACAGCTTGAAGCATGTTTTATTACATGATTTCCGTGGATTTTATCAGGAAGAATTGGAATACCGACGGGAACTTAATTATCCGCCATTTTCACGAATCGTGCTTATTGAATTCTCAGGTGAAAAAGAAAATGAAGTTCAACATCATGCAAAGAAATTTACGGAATTCCTCGACGCTAATAACCGGCAAAATCGATTTATCATTCTTGGCCCAGCCGATGCTGCAATTCTGAAAATTAGAAATGTTTATCGCAAACATATAGTTATTAAGGACTTAAAGAGCAGCGATCCTTCCGGCCTGTTTCTTCGCTCCGCCCTGCTGAAAACAAAATTACAGTACGAATCATTTTCTTTCGTTGTTCATAAAAAAATTAAAATGATTATAGATGTTGATCCGCAAGGGATGATGTGAGCAAAAAGAGAAAAAACGTTCCGTCTTTATAAAACGGCTTTAAGCCGGCAAATCAATTCCGCTGTTCTTTTCCCGCTTAGTACAGCACTTTCGATCGATGCTGGTAAACCCGTATTTGTCCAATCACCGGCAAGGAACAAATTTGAAATAGCTGTTCTCTGAAGCGGGCGCATTTTTTCGAGTCCGGGTGAAGGAATAAATGTCGCACGTTTCTCTTTGATCACAATTGAACGGACAACGTTCGCATTTTTTGATTCCGGCAGTACTTTCAATAAATCTTCCTTTGCCATTTTCAGCATACTTTCCTTACTCATATTTACGAATTCATCTGCTCCGCTAATTACCAACGAGAGATGCTGTCCGTTTCCTTCCTGCTGTTCTACTGCTTTGTAACTCAGAGAACCGGAAATTTTACTTTTTTTATTAAACACCCATTGCACTCGCGTACCAATCAATGCAAAAAATTCCTCTTCCATGATTTTCCGATCCAGCCAAAGCTGAATTGAAATGATGGATGACGGCTTGAACCAATCCCACTGACAGATACCTCCGGACGGTGTTTTGATCAAAGGCTCATCGCTTATTCCGCTGGTGCAAAGCAGCCGACGCAGTCCGAACCATGGGACAGCACTAAGAAATGCATTTGCACGAAATTCGGTTCCATCCCGTGTCAGCAAGGAAATAATTTTTCCATCCTGCAAAATAAATTTCGATACGGCCCGGCCTGTCAACACTTCTCCTCCATGTTGTCTGATAAAATCTACAGCCGGATCTATCAGCACATCGCTTAGGCCGGCCCTGGGAATAAGAAGACTTGAATATTCATGTTTTCCTAAAAAAGCTGCACGTAAAACTCGAAACAACATTAATGCCGAGACGTTTTTTGGATTGTTGTTCAACGCGCCGATAGTGATAACATCCCATAAAAAATTTCTACTTAACTCCGATTGCCCTAACTTGACAAGCCACTCTTCCACATTGATTTTATCAAGCTCATATTCTTTGGAAAAATATGAATAAAGTATGTGCTTTGCGACGGTAAGCATTTCAAGCCGGTTTTTTAAAGGAATGCCTTTGAATCCTATTAGTCCTCCCAACAAATGCAAAGGAGCCGGTAATGGAGGGCATGCGAAATGAATAGAGCCCTTAGTTGGATGAAGGAATCCTATGCGAAGACTTGGTTGAAGCAAAGCAAGACCATCTGTTTTAATGATACACATATATCGGCGTGTGGCATGATAACACCCCATCATCAAATGTTGACCGTTATCTATCGAATCACCTGTTGCAGCATCGACGAAGGAATAGGTACGTCCGCCTAAATGACGATTTTGTTCGATTATTACGGTTTTATATCCACAAGTACAAAGTTCAACCGCTGCGCTTAATCCGCTTAGCCCTCCTCCAACGATGATAATGTTTTGCTTATCCATATTTTTCTTCGATTTGACGATAAGAAAATATCACATAATAATCCTAATAATGTTTATATATACTTAAGTAAATATACACAAGTGTCCAAAACTCTTGACTTTGGATATAATTGTCATAGTTTTCTATTGTTTCCGCTTGTAAAGGGAGTTTTTGCGTATCCATCCGTAGAGGCACACGAGATAACGTGAAACAGTTATTGATGCAGCTTAGAGATACACTTAATAAGGAAATTATACAGCTGAAGACTGTCCGCCGTGAGATACGTTTATTCAGCGGTGTGCGTGTAGGTGTTTTTGCAGAATATGCTTATTATAGATTTGAGATCCCTGAAGATATTCTTTTCCATACTACGAAGCATGCTACATTTACAATTGGTCAGCAGCAACCCGTCAGTATAATCGGCAATATCATTGCAATAGAAAATCAATATCTCACGGTCGCTTTACCCCACGATATCGGCGAATCACTTCCGGAGGTTCTCTGTTCATGGGATTATGAGTATGAACTCAAACCAACCATCAATTTACTGCAAAAAATTGTTGGGAATTCATTAATTCCCTTTCTTCTTTTCAATCCTGCCGACAGCAAGAATGGTCATTCCGTAAATTATGAGGTACAAAAGAAAGAGAAAATATCAGCCGAACAAGCCGATGCAGTAAACAAGATATGGAAGAATAGAGTTACGATGGTATGGGGACCTAGTCTTTCCAGCACAACTCAAGTGCTGGTACTTGCGGCTGTTAGTTATATCAAAGTCGGCCGGAGAGTGTTGTTCGTTTCTCCATCTAATGATAACGTAGACTCGGTACTGCTGAAAACCATTGCCGCTGGAGATCAGCTCGGCATGAAAATGACAAAGATAGCTGCTCGTGTTGATCTCCCGTCACCGGAATCATTTGAAGCTATAGCTCAATATTCGCTCGAGAATCAAATTGAAATGATAAAGGTGGAAAAGCGTAAGTTATTTATAGAAGAAGTATCGCTTCTGGAAACATACTGGCGAATTAAGTTAAAACAAGCTCTAAACGAAGATTTCTTCAGGAAGGTACAGGATAAACGCGATCGTCTTGCAGATCTTCGTAGGCAAATAGATAAAATTTCCAAGGAAAAAACTCAATTAAATCAAAACATTGCGAATTTGGAAAAGGCATCACTTCTTGATCGACTGAAAAAAGGATTTTCTAAAAGTGATCTCAAAACTGCAAATGATCAGTTAACTCACCAGCAACAAATATATAACCGATTGTTATCAATCCAGCAAGCCATTTCGAACGAGATTACGGAAACTGAGCTTTACGCACCGGTAACACCGCGAGAACAAATGGAGTTCAAAGAAAACGTAAAAAAAATTGACGAGCTTGGCGGTCTGGAAAAAGTTACCAAGGAGATAGATGATTTTATCGCCGTAAACGAACATGAATTGCTTCAACCAAAGCTTTTCATTGCTACAAGCATCAACGCGATTCTGACAGATACTGCAATTCAAGGACAGCAGTTTGATCTTGTCATTGTTCATGAAGCGCAGCATGTTGATTTGCCCACTCTTGCAGCAATTTCAACTTTAGCGCGCGAAAAAATGATAATCGCTGGCAATCCGTTTGAAACTGAAACTGCATTTGCATCCAAAGAAGAAGAATCCGGTATATTGCCTCAACGCGACATATTCTTGCATGTTGCACAGACAACAGAACTTCAAAAACTATTTGATTGGTCGGCAAAGAATCCGAACTGGTCAATCTTCATGAAGTCTCATTATTCAACAACACCAAAACTATCGTTATTCTTATCCTCTATACTTTTTAACGATAAAATCAATGTCTTTGCTCCAGTTGAAACAAAAAGTAATATCTATTTCATAGACACAAGCAAGATCCGGCCCCTTTGTAAACAATATTCCGGCAAGAAAAAGAATCTTCTCTATAACGAGCTCCATACAAAACGGACACTTGAATGCGTTAAGCATGCGTTGATGAAATCAGGTAGAAGTGCTCAAGATATCGGCGTTATTCTCCCTTTCATCGGACCGACACTGCATACGAAACTCCAATTACGAATTCAGGGAATCAAAAATATCGAGGTAGGTACACCTCAAAGCTTCTGCAACAGGCGAAAACAGGTTGTTATCTTTGATACCACTATGGCAGGCGTCGATTATACAATCTCGTCTATCGATGATAAGATGGTCGGTGAATATAGAATCGCGCGACTTTTTAATACAATAGCTTCTTGCGTTGATGAGGACTTGTATATCATCGCAGATATGTCACACTTTAAATTCCTTTATTCGGACCGGCTTTTCACCCGCATACTGCAATTGCTGCAGACTGAAGCCGATTATCAACAGCCTTCATTCAGCGACGCAGTAAAAAGATTTGACGAATTGACTCAGAAAGATAGAGAGGAATTGAACTCGCTGAATTATGGAAAAATGAAAATAACGGCACCGGTAGCACCAAAGGAATCGCAAAAAGAAAAAGTTGATCACAATCTTGAAGTACAAATGAAAAAGATGGCACGCGATTGGGAGTCAAAACTTGCTGCTAATACCGGGCGAAATATCGAGAAAGAAGTATATGTCGGTGTACATCGCGTACTCGGGTGGCGTACCGATGTTAATCTCATTTCTCAGTTTATAGGCGGAGACTTACTTTTCCGCAACTCTTCCACAACAGAAAAAGCTATGCGGAAATTACCTTTTGATACATGCGAGAATGAAGTACAATTTCGTGATGTGATGGAGCGTTGGAATCTGATCATTTATGATATGTCCGGTGGAAATAAAACTGATATGTCTTTTTTCGCAAGCAAGGGCCCTGAAGGACGTATTCGTCACGACATTCGCAACTTATATGCATACTATTCTTCAGATGTCGAAGCCGCTATTGAAGAAGGTAAAAAGAAGATGGCAGTCGAGGTTGCGCGCGTATTTCAAGAATTGCTCGGCAAGAATAGACCAGACAGTCCTATTGATTGGACAACGTCCTACCTTAATTTTCTCACGCGACTCGAAGCGTATCTCAGTTGGGTATCGGAACAAATTCGCCGATAATCCTTCTTTTAAGCCCGCATTATCACTAATGAAAACAACTGCCTTCGCGTTTTCGACGATCTCCTTGAAGGACTGGGCTTAATCGACTATATTTGTATAATTTAAAAAGGATTAATCATGTTTTTTTGGCGATATATTTTCGATATTTCTATAGTTCTTTTTTTCGTTTTCCTTAACGGTTTTTTTGTCGCGGCAGAATTTGCCATTGTAAAAGTACGCCTTACGCAAATTGAGCCTTTAGCAGTCAAAGGGAATTTGCGCGCAAAAATTGCTCGCACTCTGGTAACAAATTTAAATGCATATCTATCCGCAACTCAGCTGGGAATTACAATGACAAGCCTTGCACTTGGGTGGATAGGTGAACCACTTGTTGCCGATCACCTTTATCCGCTTTTTGAAAAGCTGGGAATTCTCTCTACAGAAATCTTGCATGCGGTGTCTTTCAGCGTTGCATTTTCAATTATCACATTTCTCCACATTATTCTCGGCGAACTTGCTCCAAAATCACTCGCAATTCTTGAAGCTAAGAAAACGGCGTTATTCGTTGCTTATCCTCTCAATGTTTTTTTTATAATCTTTAAGCCCATCATTTCGCTGTTAAACTCAATGGCAAATACAATTCTCCGATTGTTTGGATTTCAAACTATTGCCGAGTCTGAATTAGCGCACTCGGAAGAAGAACTCCGTTTGATCCTTGCCAGCGATACTCATGTCTCCACTACAACTAGGAGCATTGCACTCAATGCAATGGACTTTAGCCAGAAACAAGCACGGCACGCTATGGTACCCCGAAAAGAAATTGTGGCCCTTTCTGTTCAGGCACCTATAAATGAGAACATTGCTGTAATGAGGAATAATAAATTTTCCCGCTTTCCGGTATTTAAAGACACTATAGATAATATCATCGGCATCGTTTATACAAAAGATATTTTTAGGCACGATCGGCATTTACAACCGGATTTCTCTCTAAATTCAGTACTTCGCGATGCTTCTTTTTTACCGGAAACAGCAACACTTGAAATAGCACTGACAACTATTCTGCAAAAGAAAACGCATATGATAATTCTCGCTGATGAATACGGCGGCACTGCCGGCCTCGTTACACTGGAGAACGTACTCGAAGAACTTGTCGGCAGCATTCAGGATGAATATGACCGCGAAACACCGGATGTCGTTAAAATCAGTGAAGACGAATATATCGTCGACGGAAGCATTACAACTAACGATGTTGAACGCCTCATCGCAGTGGATCTCTCTCCTATGGACATACGCTCTATTAGTGGATTTATTATCGAACAACTTGGTCATATTCCTAAGGTGGGTGAACAGATAACAACGAACGGGGTCGAGTTTACAACAGGGAAAGTTGTGGATAATGTCATTAAATCTATCCGCATTAAGAAACTTACATCGCGTAGCAGTAATAATGATATTTCCTGACTCTGAAAAATTTTCCCTTTCAATAATTCATATATCTCTTCATTAAAGAAATATCAACCATTGAACTAGCTCGTGATGATAACCGACAATAGAAGTAAAGATACAAATGAATTTCTAATCGGTATGGGAGGATGGGAATTGCCGTCTTTCGATAATATATTTTATCCGGCTAAAGTTGAGAAGGGATTCCGTAAGCTGGAGTATTTCAGTCGTTTTTTTGATCTCGTCGAAATTAATTCCACTTTTTATAACACATCGCTCTCTGCTGTACAGTCAAATCGCTGGCTGAAAGATGTCGCCGGGAATCAAAGATTCATGTTTACAGTTAAACTATACCGCGGATTCACGCACACATTCAATGCAACCCAAAATGACGCTTTTGCAATTCATCGACTCCTCGATCCTTTGCGCAATGCGGAAAAACTTGGCGGATTGGTAATTCAATTTCCATCATCCTTCATCAAAACGAGTGAACGGCAAGCACATCTCGTCAAGCTGCGTGCTATTTTTTCGGAAGACCGTTTATTTCTTGATCTTCGGCATATATCGTGGAACGATAAATCACTTTATCAATTCTATCGCGAGAACGGTTTTCATCTTATCAATATCGATATTCCAAGTCTGCCCGGGCACATGCCGTTGAACTCTTATGAATGGGATGGAATTGCATACTTCAGAATGATGGGAAGAAATGCAGAAGCATGGAATAATCCACACAGCGGCGACCGTTACTTATATCGCTACAGCGAGGAAGAGCTGCAGGATCTTGTTCGGAGAATCAAGCAGGCAAATGCCCGCAAAACATACGTCGTTTTTCATAATGACCGCCAGGCTTTCTCCCTTGTCAACGGCCGGCAAGTCGAGCATATATTAAATCCAAAAAAACATTTTACAACTCCGGTAAATCTTCTGACTGCTTTTCCGAATCTGAAATCCATCTGCAATCCCGTCGATTCAAAGAACGATTTATTCTCAAATCCACATTCGCGGATTACAAAGTAATATGGATTGGAATTTTCATCTTCAACCGCTTTTCAAAAAATACGGCAACCGGCAACATCCGCTGAAATATAAAAACACATACCAGCTTGTCGTTATGGTTGTCCTATCCGCACAAACAACAGATGTAATGGTGAACAAACTGGCACCGGAGTTCTTTAAAAAATTTCCTTGCATGAAAAGCCTTGCTTCTGTAAAACCGGAGGATTTGTATTCTTATATCAAATCCGTGCGTGGATTCCGGAAAAAAGCAGATTGGCTGGTAAAAATCGCGCAAGCTTTAGCTAATCATAAAGATATACCGCTTACTATTGAAGAACTGACAAAATTACCCGGTATAGGCCGAAAATCCGCTAATGTAATTATTCGTGAAGCCGGAGGACCTCCCACAGGGTATTTTTATAGATTTGCACGTTTTACGGGTTGTGCCGCGAATCGCTATTAC
>CAZYAM010000017.1:0-4284 GCA_964645575.1 uncultured Ignavibacteriaceae bacterium | reverse complement strand
CAACTGGTTTGTAACTCATTCCTCTTTTCCGTATAATCGAAGGAATATGTCACCTGCCACTATAAATATATTTGAACTATGAAAAAGAAAACTATCAAATCAGCAAATCATTTTAAAACTGCACCTGTTCATAAACCATTACACATTCAAAGATTGCGATGGCGATGCAATCCAAAATCGCTTGGCATTAAATCTACCAACGATGTTCGGCCGACGCGAGATATAATAGGTCAGGAGCGCGCGCTCCGTGCATTGCATGTCGGTTTGGAAATGAACCACTTCGGCTACAATATTTTTGTTACCGGACTTTCCGGAACCGGACGCACTACAACCATCAAAAGATTGCTGCAGGATTTCGAGAAAAAACAGAGATCGTTGAAAGACCATTGCTACGTGTTCAACTTTAAGCATCCCGATATGCCAATTTCAATCTCTCTTCCTTCAGGACGTGGACTCGCCCTGCAGCAGGATATGGAAAATCTATTAAAAGAATTATTAAGGGATATTCCGGCAGTATATGAAAGCCAGAGATATCAACAAGCCCGAAAAAAATTGGTCCAACATTTTCAAGAACGTCAGAAAAGCGTACTGCAGGATTTTGAACACCGCGTAAAGGAACATGGTTTCGATTTAGTACAAGTACAGGTTGGGACTGCAATGAGGCCCGATATTGTACCGGTTGTTAACGGCAACCCGACAAGCCTTGATCAAGTAGAAACATTGGTACAAAAAGGCGAATTTAACAAAGAACAATTCTTGTCGATGCGCAACTCGTTGACAGAATTAGAAAAACAGATGGCTACCGTTTTCCGTGAGCTGCGCAATATAGAAAGAAAAGTACAACAATCTCTGGGCGAATTGGAAGAACAACTCGTAATGCCGGCAGTTGATGATGCTATAGGTGTGTTAAAAGCTATTTACCAACAGCCTAAACTTCGCGCTTTCTTTGAAGAAATGCGCACCAACATCAGTGCAAACCTTGAACGCTTTCGTAAACAACAAGTTATTCCCGTAATGCCGGAACCACAGGATGAAGAAGAGGAAGAAGATAAATTTATAGAATTTCAAGTCAATGTACTGGTAGATAATTCTGAAACAAAACACGTTCCAATTGTTGTTGAAACAAATCCAAAGTATAAAAATATATTCGGTACGGTAGAACGGGAAATGGAGAAAGGCAGCGTATGGCGTACTGACTTTACAAAGATCAAAGCTGGTTCGTTTCTACGAGCCGACGGCGGTTACCTGGTTCTTAATGCACTCGATGCACTGATCGAACCGGGTGTCTGGCAGGACCTGAAACGAACATTACGTACCGGATTAATAGATATTCAGGCGTACGACCCATTATTCGGTTTTTCAGCTGCAAGTCTGAAACCCGAACCGATTCAAATAAATGTAAAAGTAATTATGATCGGCGATACCGAATTGTATCATATGCTTTATTTTCGTGATGATGATTTTAAAAAGGTTTTTAAAATACGTGCCGATTTCGATTTTGAAATGCCGAAGACAAAAGAAACAGTAAAACAATATATACGTTTTGTCAAAATGCTCTGCGATGATGAAAAGCTTCTGCCTTTTGATGTCACGGCACTGGCACAGCTTGTTGAGTTTGGAGTTCGGCTTGCAGGGCGTCAGCAGAAAATATCCACACGTTTTAATATTATTGCGGATGTGGCGCGCGAAGCAAGTTACTGGGCGCGAAGAGAAAAAACTTCTGTTGTCACATGCAATCACATTGAAAAAACTATCGATGAACGCATCTACCGCGTGAAACTGGTTGAAGAAAAAATTCAGGAAATGATCGACGACGGCAGGATTATGATAGACACGGTAGGCACGCAGATCGGCCAGGTGAACGGGCTTTCCGTTTATGATATCGGTGAACATGCGTTCGGTAAACCGTCGCGCATTACCGCCCGCACATCGCTCGGACGAAGCGGTGTTATCAATATCGACCGCGAGGCGGAATTGAGCGGGCCGACTCATAATAAAGGTGTTGCCATACTGAGCGGATATTTTAGAAGTTTATTCGCACAAAACAGGCCGCTGGTTATGGACGCAAGTATCACGTTCGAACAATCGTACGGCGGCGTCGACGGCGACAGCGCCTCATCCACAGAAATTTATGCAATTCTATCCAGTCTCTCGGAAGTTCCTATTCGTCAGGATATAGCTGTTACCGGTTCTGTGAATCAAAAAGGCGAGATTCAGCCTATCGGCGGAGTTAATCTGAAAATCGAAGGTTTCTACGATGTTTGCAAATCACGCGGATTGACAGGAAAACAAGGAGTAATTATTCCCATTCAAAATATCGACGACCTTATGCTGCGAGAAGAAGTATATGAAGCGATACAAAAGAAAAAATTCCATGTCTATGCTATCAAAACTGTTGATGAAGGCATGGAAATACTCACCGGTATAAAAGCAGGAAAACAAAAGCCGGATCATACTTTTGAGCAAGGTACCATTAACGCGCTTGCAGACCTGAAACTTCAGCGTTATGCGGATGAATGGAAGAAATACGAAAGTAAATATTGATACAGCATGAATGCCGCACGCAACGCACTTCAAATTCTCTACCTGCTTCTGTTTATTCTTTTTATAGGAACGCTCGGCTATCACTTCATCGAAGGGTGGTCTCTTTTTGATTCGCTCTACATGTCGGTTATTACACTTGCTACCGTTGGTTATGGAGAAACTCATCCGCTGTCGGCTTTTGGGCGAATCTTTACAATGTTTCTTATTCTAGGCGGAATGGGCATCATTTTATACGGCATATCGGAGTTGACGCAATTCATCGTACAGGGGGGCATTGCCGGAATTCTCAGGAGACGAAAAATGGAACACACTGTTAAGAAAATCTCAAACCATTATATTTTATGCGGCGCAGGCAAAAACGGGCATTACGTATTAGAAGAACTTGTACGGACAAAAAGAAAAATCGTCGTTGTCGAAAAAGATTCAAAAAAAATTCAAAAGCTTATTGACCGCGGTATTCCTGCTGTCGAGGGTGATGCTGCTAATGACGCCGTTCTCCGTTCGGCAGGAATCACCCGCGCCGTCGGACTTGTTACAACACTGCCCGAGGATAAGGATAACTTATTTGTCGTCATTACCGCGCGCGGTATGAACGATAAACTGCGTATCGTTGCTAAAGTGGATGATATTGAAGTACGCGAGAAGTTCTTCCGCAGCGGTGCAGATTCGGCAGTTTCCGCCCCGTACATCGGCGGATTACGAATGGCGTCGGAAATGATTAGACCGGATGCTACATCTTTTCTCGACACCATGCTGCGCGATAATTCTGCGCTGCGTGTAGAAGAAATAAAAGTGGGATTAACAACCAGTTATTCAGGTAAACCGTTGAAAAAATGCAGCATACTTCTCGATTCAGGGGTTGTGCTTGTGTCAATACGTAAAAATAAAGAAAAACAATTCCTTTTTAATCCTCCGCTGTCTACCATGCTCGAGAAAGATAGCACGCTCATTGTTATAGGCAATCCGGAACAATTAACCGCATTAAAAGAAAAGTTGTCAAAGTAGTATTCTCTGCACGAAAACTACACATCTCGTATGCCATCGCTTATAAAGGAGAATGGATTCAGTACAGCACTCCGGAAATAGGCGGCGCTGAATATATTTCTGCATGCATCCCGGCTTTTTCACCTGAGAATGTGCACAGGGATGCAGAATATAAGAACCTGTAGGGGCGATTCATGAATTGCCCCTACAAAAAAACAATAATTCATAACAACGTTCTCCAGTGGGCGTTTGATTCATCCCGTGAGGTACCTGTCAATTGTGCATATATTGAATGAATAAACTATCTCACGGGAAAAAGACGATCCTGATAAAATTCCATTATGAACAAAAATAGCACTTGTTATATTCAACATATGAGAATATGTAGAAATATGAACTTTCCTTTAAAGATGATATATAAAACATTTCATATTCAAACCATGGAAAATCTTTCCTATTTCTCTTGACTTCTTTTCCCGTATCATGTATATTGTTTATATAAAGTATGTTTCAACAATCCAACCATATCGTCTCTTTAAACAACCGCTGGTGGTGGTGGCGCAGCATTATATCTCTGTACACAGGAAAGAGAACGGATAGTTAACATTTAGACATACGAAGATTTTATTATTTAACCCTTCCCTGATCGACCTGGAAGGGTTTTTTATTGCATACGATCTATAATAAAACAAAAAATATAGCTGTGGTTGTACAAAAAGTATGGAAATATTTTTAGAAAGAGGTAAAAAGATGAAA
>CAZYAM010000016.1:34082-36640 GCA_964645575.1 uncultured Ignavibacteriaceae bacterium | reverse complement strand
TCGGGATACTTTCTTTTAAGCTTCTCGATGACTTTTTCGTTCATTGCTTCCATAGGAATATTTACTTCTTTAATACCGTTCACTTATGTTTTGTAATTACTCGGCTTATCCTTCTTAATTGCCACGAGCTTCAGCTCGTGGAAGAATAAAAAAAAGCGCTACTGGCTTCAGCCGCACCTCTGAAGCACACATTTTTGCATTATACTCTTGTGTAAAATGCCATGCTGTCCTGTGGCTAAAGCCATACCTTGATATCGTTTTTTTTATCCACGACGTGAACGTCGTGGCAATAAATATTTTCATAAGCCCTTAAAGCTACACCGAACAAATACAATACATTCCAAATTATAAGCACGCAATTTTAAGTCAAGTTGTCCATGTGATTACAATGCGGTTTTTTTTACCAGCTTTGCTCTATGAAAATCCCCGACATAAGCAGGCGCGGTTCCCTTACATTCACCTCGCTGCACTTTCTGCTGAAGAAGCATGAGTCCATTTAGTAAATTATCCGGCCTTGGAGGGCAACCAGCAACATATACATCTACCGGAAGAAAGAGGTCTATACCCTGTACCACAGAGTAGGTTCTATACATTCCGCCGGATGACGTGCATGCACCCATGGCAATGACCCATTTCGGTTCAGGCATTTGATCGTAAATCTTGCGCACCACTTTTGCCATTTTGAATGTGGTCGTTCCTGCAACAATCATTACATCGCATTGGCGCGGTGTAAAACGCATTACTTCCGAGCCAAATCGTGCAATATCAAATCTCGGTCCGGCTGCAGCCATCATCTCAATTGCACAGCACGAAATTCCCATCGGCATCGGATATAGAGAATTTTTGCGGAACCAATTAATAGCATCTTCAAACTTGGTTGCAATATACCCTCCGCCTATCCAGCTCTCTAATCCCATTCCAAAGCTCCTTTCCTCCATATATAATAAAAACCTATAAGGAGGATAAAAACAAAAACAAACATCACTATAAATCCCTGCAATCCGAGTTGTTTATATGCTACTGCCCAAGGATACATAAAGACAATTTCAATATCAAAAATAATAAAGAGTACAGCGACTAAATAGTATTTTACAGAGAAACGTTCATGCGCTGTCCGTATGGGTTCCATTCCGCTTTCATATGTAGTCACTTTTTCATCATTCGGGCGCCTCGGTCCGAATAACTCATTTGCTTTACCCATGAAAACACCGAATGCAACAGCACATCCGATCATTAAAAATATAGGGATATAACTTTCAATCATTTATATTTTCATTATTGCAAAATATTCTATATATAAATTGTCTGAAAAACAAATAATTCCAAGCGAGGATCCGTACGAAATTAGACCGCATTGAATTATTTTAATTGAATTATAACTCCTTCGAGAGGCCAGCGTGCACGTACTTTAAGCGTATCAGAAAGATGGCTGATTCTTTCTGAGAATGCGAAAGGGAACGGTTTACCGGAATCATACATGCCGTTTTTGTTCTTATCCCGAAATGCTTGAAAAACATAGTGTCCTTCCGTGACAACGGGAAAAATAAATTTTCCCGTTACATTAGCAGCTCTAACGCAGTAGTCAAGATCTTTCCTGCCGACTTGAGATGCAGTCACATACAGATCACCTGCAGTATCTGTCGTGTCCAAATCAATGACAGTCCCTTTTATACTGCTCATATCCTCTATATCAAGTGTCTCAAATCGCCACACTTTTGTTGAATCCCTGCATGTACTATCTCTCCAATCATGGATTTTTTGCAAATCTGCACAAAGTGTGTACCAGGCCTTGTTTAGAAGTTTCTGTTCAGGCTTGATCGTAATTACTGCATCACTCAACCGTTTTTTTTCAACTGAGACCTGTTGTTTTTTATTGTCGAGGACAGTTATAAAATCAAGCAATGTATTTTTTGCAAGAGCATCTGAGAATGTGAGAGTTAATACAGGCTGAGAATCAACATTACGACTGCTATCTTTTATAGAGACTGCAGCTAATCGGATTCTCGCAGTTAAAGCTTTTAGCGAACCCGGGAACAATAATGAATTCGCAATAGGATTAATCTTGTTGCCTACGGAATCCGTTACGCCCTTGACTAAAATAGAATATGTTTTTGAAGAATCCTGTTTCTCCGTTACCGCAACAATTGACTTTTGTGTGAAAGGATCCGGATACACGGCTACAAGTTTAAGCGGTTTACGATCTACAGTATCCGTAATAATGAACGATTCAAGATCTATTGACATGGGATGTATTGATTCAGAAAATTCTGTGACGACATGATTCCTATTCTGGGTAAATGCTTTGATGAGACGCGGCCCCGATGTATCCTCTTTTGCAAGCTGCATTACAATGCCTGATGCAAGTGTATCACTCGATGAAATGGATATTATGCTCGATTGCACACCGTACTCGTCTATCTCTTGATCGTACACTAAATTCCGATATTCATCGCGTACCGCAAATATTCTATATTTCGCAAAAGGTATATGATGGAGAAAAAAATCTCCGTTTTTTCCGGTCTGTGTAATAAAATCCGGTTTTGATGTCATAGGATTCA
>CAZYAM010000016.1:13608-33982 GCA_964645575.1 uncultured Ignavibacteriaceae bacterium | reverse complement strand
CGTTCTTCATCTATATTCGATTCTGCTTCCACAATAGATGCAAGCGTTAAAATCTCCAGTTGTGTTTTGCCGAGTTCGTCCTGTCTCTCGGTTAGACTGTCATTGTAAAAATCCTTGAATCCGCTTAAAATACGTATAAGAATATCTTTTTCATCTGTCTGCCAATAAAACGAGTATGTATCAGGCAGTAAATATCCTTCTAACGATTTTGCTTCTATCCCCTGACCATTAATAAAATTTTCATCCCGGCAGAGCGAAAGAAATTTCTTCTCGTCGATTCCTATTTCCCGTCCAAAGCGATTCACAATTTTACTGATCGGCCACCCTTCCGGTATTGTAACCGGAATGATAAGCCGCGAATTTCCGTAATTAATATCCTTCAAGATGCCGTAATTGGACTGACCGGATATAAAAAGATACTTTCCTACTTTAATTGTTTTTGTAAAACCGAGAATTCTCCCTGCAAGTTCAAATGACCATCTATTTCGGATAACCCCTGTTTTCATAAGCGAATCAACAACAACTTGAAATGATACTCCCCGCGATATAGTTACATATTTGCCGTTGGGATCAAGATGATTATTCGGATATAGAAATATATAAAACGCAAATGCAAGAACCGTTACGGCTGCAGCAGATAATCCTATATAAACTTTATTTCTTATTTTAATCGACTTCATTTACCCTTTTTCTTAGTTTTTTTCTGCAGCTTCAGATGTTCAAAATTTCGCGATTCAAATATAATACATGAAAATATTTTTCTGACGGCACGGCGCGAAAATGGCCCTCGATTTATCGCTGAAACATTTTGAAGTACTTCTTTCTCGCGCTTCGGCGAATATACATTAATGCCAATCTGCTTTTTAATACGCCCGATTTTGTCTACACAAATTGCACGTTTGTTAAGCTCAATGACCATATTGCGATCGATTTTATCAATTCGACTTCGCCAGCGGGCAATTTCATTTTTCTGTTTGTTCATATTTTTCATAATTGAAGGTTGGGTTCTGCTGTGAGTTCAAAAGATGATTTAAATCCATGTCGTAATCGTTCGTATCCCGCAACTGCAACCATCGCGCCATTATCGGTACAGAAATCAAGTTCGGGTATAAAAAGACAAAAGTGATTATTCTTTGCTTCTGCTTCTAAACGGCGTCGGAGCTCGGAATTAGCCGATACTCCTCCCGATACTGCAATATCATTCACATGATACTTTTTTGCTGCCGTGAGAAGCTTGTCAATTAATACATCTACAACCGCAGCTTGAAAGCTTGCACACACATCTGCAATAAGTCGTTCGTTTCCATTCGATGTTTTATCGAATCCGATTTTACGAAGATAGTACAACGCGGATGTCTTTAACCCGCTAAAGCTAAATTGGTGTGAACCTTCTTCGAGATACGGACGTGGAAATTTCACAGCTTTTGCATTCCCGTTTTTTGCTAATTTATCTACTAAGTATCCGCCCGGATAACCTATGCCCAGCATCTTCGCCACCTTGTCAAATGCTTCACCTGCGGCATCATCCATTGTTGCTCCCAGCAGCTCGTATTGAAAATAATCCTTAACGAGAACCAGCTGTGTGTGGCCGCCTGAGACAGTTAAATTGACAAATGGAAATGACGGTTTCGGATCATTAATCAAATTGGAAAAAATGTGCGCTTCCATATGATTGATGCCTATGAATGGAATATCAAGTCCCATCGCCATAGCCTTACCGAAACTCAAGCCAACCAAAATCGAACCGATGAGTCCGGGGCCATGCACAGCGGCAACCGCATCGAGATCGGTTTTATCCACCGAAGCCTTTCGAAGCGCTTCATCCACAATCGGTATAATAAGCTTTAGATGCGCACGCGATGCTAATTCCGGCACAACTCCTCCATGCTCGGAATGAAATAACTGAACAACAGTAGCATTTGAAAGTAGCTTGCCGTCCTTAAAAACCGCAGCAGAAGTCTCATCGCAAGATGTTTCAATACCAAGAATTGTCATAAATTAACTAAATGATAACCAAAATTGACAAGCAGTGCAAACAAATATAATGTAAAGGATTACAAACATATCATTTTCCGGACTCTTCTCAATAATTTCTCCATCTTGAAATCTATGTGGGCAATTGAGTGGCAATTGTTGGTTCTTCTCCCTATCTTTTCGGGATATAATTATCTCTTAAACTAAATGCCGGTAAATGTAGAACAATGGGCAAGCTTTTTTTAAAATATTTATTTCTTTTTATCGGTTCATTTTTAACAGGAACTATATTTACATTCGGTAAAACTGTTGTTTTCTTCGAGAAGGATTTCCCGACTATCGAGAACAGCGAAATCAGCCGGCAATCACTTGAAAAAGCATTTTCATCTACGAATCCCCGCTTTGTTAACCTCGCTGATCTTCAAAAGAAAAACATAATTGCAGAGGGCGATCTTCTCGTACTTCCGTACGGTTCGGCACTGCCTGCAGATGCCTGGGAAACGATCCGGAGCCACCTTGATCGAGGACATCTTCTTGTATTAGGCGGCAGACCTTTCTTTGTACCTGTGTATCGTAAGAAAAACGTCTGGCGTATAGATTATCCTCAGAATACATATGCCCGCTTACTTGGCATCGAACACTCGTATGAAGCACCACAGCAAGAACAATTGAATGTACAATGGGACGAAGATGCACCGTTCTTTTCCAATACCAATCTAAATGCTCGCCGAGTTTTTGTAAATGCAGGTTTAGGCGGAAGATATCGCGGACTCGGTTTTCTTGTGAATAATCACGGAAATCGTCTTGCAGCTCCCATTGTCGCAGAAGATTTCGTCGGTTTCGGTCGCATACCCCGCCGGCGTGTGTATTTAAGTTTCGATGCAGGAACTGAATTCTGGAATTCTAAAGACGGTATTGAATTGATAAAAAAAGCAGCGCTCTATGCATCAAACGGCGGCTGCAGATTGTGGCTCGATATTCAGCAGCTTACCATAGCGCAGGGTGAACATATTTCCGGTTCCGTAGATGTACTGCGCAGGGGAAGACCTGCGAAATTGATTCTTGAATTGCTTTCAGGATCAAAGACACTTATGACAAGAATAACGCCCTGCGGCAATTCTCTGCAGGAAAAAATCAATCTCACAATGCCTTTGAGTGATCCCGGACTCTACAAATTGCGCGCTTCATTATCCATTGGTGACACAATTTTTGAACAATATACATCAGGTGTTTTTGTGCGCGATACTGCGCTTCTTAACTCAGGAGAACGGTTGGAAGCCGGGCGAGATTATTTCCGGCTCGGCGGAAAACCATATCTAATGGCAGGGACTAATTACTTCAGTACAGATGCTTATACCGCAGGATTCTTCTACGGCGGCAGTCTTGGAGGAAATGTCTGGATATGGGAAAATGACTTTGCTGAAATGGAACGACAGGGATTAACAATAGTACGAACCGGGATTTGGCTTAACCGTGCATCATACTTAAGCTGGGTGAACGGCGCTCCTGATGAACGCTTTTTAAACGCGCTCGAAGCATACCTTACTGCAGCCGCACGTCATCATATGCAAGTCGTTTTTACTTTTTTTGCTTTTGATCCTCAGACAAATATGCAGCAGGGACAGGGCCAGGAGAGATCACGATTAGGGCCGGGATCGAATCCATACCTTGATCCGGTGGCAATCGAAGCGCAACTTGCATATATTCAAGCAATCACTTCTCGTTTTCGCCATGTACCTTTTTTAAGTTTCGATATTATCAACGAGCCAAGTTTTTGTAATCCAAGACGTATCTGGAAAGGCAATTCACCTAACGGAGATCCGGCAGAACTCGCTGCCTGGCAAAACTGGCTGAAGAAACGCTATGACAGCATCAATCAACTTGCTCATGCATGGCGAACAACTCTTTCAGAATTGGGATCTTTTGATAAAGTACCTCTGCCGTCCTTTTCCGATCTTGAATTTTCCCGCACCGGTAATTCGCGAAATGTACGTGCAATAGACTATAATCTTTTTGCACAGGATTCTTTCACTGAGTGGGTCGGGATAATAATTCAGGCAATCCGAAGTACCGGAGCTCAACAGGCTATTACCGTCGGCCAGGACGAAGGCGGTGTTGCAGATCGATTACTTAATCAATTCTGGGCAAATTCTCCTGTCAGCTATACCGTAAATCATAGCTGGTGGCGCGATGATGCGCTTTTATGGAATTCAGTAGCAGCGAAAACTCTTAATAAACCTAATATTATCGGTGAAACAGGCCCGCAACCGGTATCATCCATCGATGCTTCCTGGCATATGGATGAAATAAAAGGAATGCTTCTTCTCGAAAGGAAGCTCGCTCTTGGTTTCGCAGGTGCGAATGCAGGAGTTCTTCATTGGGATTGGACACGCACAGATATTTTTGGAATCATGCGCCGCGATGGATCGCAGAAACAATGGATGAATGTCCTGCAAGGAATTGCAAAATTTGCCGGCGACGCACAAGCATATGCTTCTGAAAGGCAATTGCCGGATATCGCGTTGGTACTGCCGCAGTCTCTTCAATTCTCTGTATTCTCGGGATGGAGTATTGAAGCCCAGCAAAAAGCAATAAGGACACTGTATCAGTATGCCCGCGGAGACGCATTTGCAATCGGCGAGTATCAGCTTCCTCAAATGCCCGATGCAAAATTGATAATCGTTCCTTCGCCTTGGATTATAAGTCAGGACGCATGGGATATTCTAATGAAGAAAGCGGAAAGCGGATCTACACTTCTAATTTCAGGTAGAATAGATGCAGACGATCATTGGACGCCTATTCCCGAACGTGCACGCGATTGGAATATCAATTATGAATCAGCACCACTTACAACACGCGAAACAACTATTAACTGGCCGGAAGGTAAATCCCGATTGAGTTATTCCGGCGACAAGACAACCTATGCTGAACGAGGTTTGCTCGACTACAATCAAACCTTCCTCGATATTCCGCTTGGAAAAGGCCGCATACTCTATTTCGCGCTGCCGCTTGAATTGGCAGATCAATTAAGGGAAATTGGCCGTATCTATAAGTATGCTATGAAGCGTGCAGGAGTAAATTCTGCTTATGAAACTACATGCGAAGATCCGGGGATTCTCATATGTCCGGCACAATTACCAAATGCTACTTTATATGTATTGACATCCGAAAGCACAGGCACGACACCGTTTACATTTAGAGACAAGAAAAGCAGCACGGATTTTACTATCAACATAGAGCCGGGAAGAGCGGCGTTACTGCTTGTCGGCAAGGATGGAAAAATCATTGCCTCATATAATATACATTGAGATATTCAAAGCAGAATAAAGACATAAAAAGAATAAATCGTTTTTAGATTTTACATCACTTAAGATATATTCTCGGCACGCGCGAACTGATACTGCACAGAAATTCGTAAGTGATAGTCCCTATTTTATCGCATACCGATTCAAGCGGAATTACTAATCCATCCATCTCGCCAAACAGTAAAACATCATCTCCATTATATGCTGTACCATCCATTCCGATATCAACCATGCATTGATCCATACATATTGTGCCAACAATCGGATATTTTTTTCCTCGAATAATGACCTCTCCCTTATTCGAGAGAGCCCGAAAATACCCATCGCCGTATCCGATTGGCAATGTTACTATACGCGTCTGTTCGCCCGTAGTGTACGAATGGTTATAACTGATGCCCGATTGTGCCTGCACAACTTTGAAATAAGCAACTTTCGTTTTCAAAGTCATAACCGGTTTCAATATCTTCCCGCCAAATTTTAAATCCGGCAAATATCCGTTCGGATTATACCCATATAGCATTATACCTGGTCTTACCATCGAAAAATGAGAATTCTTGAAATTCATAATACCGGCTGAATTGGCAATATGAATCAGTTCAGGAAGCAGGCTCTTTTTATCCATTATATTCAGAACCGACTCAAAACGATTTAGCTGCTGAGCGGTAAAATTCGGATCCGTTTCAGCTTTAGCAAAATGTGAACATATTCCCTTGATCGATATTGAATCCAATTCGAAAGATCTTTGAATGAATTCCTGTGCATGATACCAATGCACCCCGATCCTTTCCATTCCTGTATCGATTTTTAAATGAACCTTTGCTTTTTTTCTCAGGTCCTTTGCGACTGCGGCAATAGCCATAGATTTATCAATGGAAGAACTAGTAATTTCGATATTATGATTTATAAAATCCGCAATCTGATCGGTATTAATTGCGCCGAGCACGACGATAGGAGCAGTAATTCCGCACTTTCTTAGATATACGCCTTCTTCAAGAAATGCCACTCCGAGGTATTCAACACCCTGCTTTAACAACTCGCTTGATATCTCATTCAAACCATGTCCATATGCATTTGCTTTAACCATCGCCATAATTTTTACGTCCGGTGATATCCATGACCTGACGATGGAAAGATTATTGCGCAAATTGTTGAAAGATATTTCTGCGCGAGTAGGCCTATTATTATACGTTTCAATTCTTGTATTCATAAGAGATACTTATCGCCGATCTTGTTTGTCGAAAAGAAAAGCTACTTGCTTAAGACATAGCATTATTGTCGTTCTTTTTATTCAATTCACTCATAGTGTAACATATAAAAAAAATACTTATAGTAAATGATAATTTGTACATAAAAGGTTAAATTGTTATATAACAGCGTACAAGTGATTATTAACGTTCGTATGGATTAAAAAAAAGGAGGCTCATGAGCGGTTTTTTCGGCAGCATATCAAAGCGATCTTGCGTATCGGATGTATTCTACGGTACTGATTATCATTCTCATCTAGGCACGAAAAGGGCCGGTTTGGTTTTCTATTCCCCCGCTGACGGATTTCAGCGTGCCATTCACAGTCTTGAAGACGGTTATTTCAGAAATAAGTTCGAAGCCGGCCTTTCTGAATTCACCGGCAATCTTGGAATTGGAGTCATTAGCGATAATGAAGGGCAGCCCATTCTCGTTACATCACACATGGGACGCTTTGCAGTTGCAACAGTCAGCAAGATTGTAAACATAGCCGAACTTGAAAAACGATGTCTGAAGCTGCGCCATACTTTCACGGAAACCAGCCACGGCACAATTAATCCCACTGAATTGGTTGCCATGTTGATTGCAGAAGGAGATGATTTTGCTTCCGGCATCCAAAATGTCTATAACCTTGTAAAAGGTTCCTGTTCGATATTAATTCTGACGGAAAACAGTATTATTGCTGCACGCGACAAGCTTGGAAGAACTCCTATCATTTTAGGTAAGAAAAAAGATGCTCATGCTGTTGCTTTTGAAACATGTGCGTTTCCAAATCTTGATTTTGAAGTTGAAAAATTTCTCGGACCGGGAGAAATTCTCCAAATTACCTCGGATGGATATGAACAATTGAAAAAATCCAACGACAAATGCCAGATATGTGCATTTCTCTGGGTGTATTATGGATATCCGCCGTCTTTTTATGAAGGCCAGAATGTGGATGATTGCAGGTACAAATGTGGTGCATCATTAGCAAAAAGGGATTCTGTGAAAGCAGATTTCGTTGCAGGGATTCCCGATTCCGGTATAGGCCACGCAATGGGATACAGCAACGAAAAAGGAATACCGCTCAAACGCCCATATGCAAAATACACGCCGACATGGCCGCGCAGCTTTATGCCGCAAAGTCAGCATGAGCGCGATCTCGTTGCTAAAATGAAATTGATACCGAACAAATCAGTCATTAAAGACAAATGCGGAGTCTTTCTTGATGATTCTATTGTACGCGGTACACAATTAAAAGATAACGTTCGTGATCTGCATGAAGCCGGAATTAAAGAAGTACATATGCGTATCGCCTGCCCTCCTCTCACTTTTCCATGCGAGTTTCTCAATTTCAGCAGATCCAGATCAAATATGGATCTTGCATCATACATCGCTGTTAAAGAGCTTACCGGCAAAGAAGATTGCGATATGAAAGAGTATTCCGACATCAACAATGAAAAATACAAAGCAATGGTGGAACAGGTCAGGAAACGTCTTGATTTTACGTCGTTGATGTACCAGGATATTGGTGATCTTGTGAAAGCAATCGGGCTGCCAAAAGAAAGACTCTGCACACATTGCTGGGATGGATCCAGCTATTTTTAATAAGTAGAATTATTTTTCTGCCGAATCTGACAGATTTTTGTGTATGATTTTTGCTCCATCGAATCCGTTAAAATTGGTTGATGAAGCTGTGCTGTAGGCGCCTATATTAGTTGTATACAGAAAATCTCCTACTTCCAGGTTTCCCGGCAGCTCCGCGGAAAGAGTAATCTTGTCAAAACTGTCGCACGTAGGCCCGACAACTGCACAGATTTCTTTCTCACCTTCTTTAAAAGCAGTAAAGTTCGGAATCCAATGATCATATACAACGCCTGAAAATGTGTGGTAAACGCCGTCATTGATATGATAAAAGATTTTGCCATCCCTTCGTGCTTTCCCGATAATCTCCGAAATAAGTACCGCCGCTGTTGCAACCATGAATCGTCCGGGTTCGGCAAGGATTTCTATATCGTCAGGAAAGAGACGTTTAAATTCTGAATTCAGCAGTGATGCCAGTTGCTTAAAATCCGGCACCTGGGGATCATATGGAACCGGGAATCCTCCGCCGATATCCACCAAATTCAGATTGAATCCTTTTTTTCGGGCATTATTGAAAATCTCCGATGTAAACGAAAGCGCTGAAGTAAAATTATCAAAATTTGTGCACTGGCTTCCCACATGGAAGCTGATTCCTTCTACTTTTAATCCCATATCAAACGCCTGCTGTATCAGTTTTTCTGCGTCTGAAAGTTCTGCTCCGAATTTCGAGCTCATCTCCACCTGCGAACCTGTATCCGGGACCTTCAGCCTTATAATCAATCCGGCTGTATCGCAGTATTCTTTTAGTTTCTTCAGTTCGTCGGCATTGTCGTATGTCACCAGCGGTTTATATTGTTTGATCTTCTGCAGTGTTGTACGATCTTTGATAGTGTTGGAAAAAATAATTTTATCCCAGATGTAATATTTTTTTTCCTTTTTTTCGAAATGCCTGATATACTGATAGACCTGCATAAATTCGTTGTACGAAGCAACATCAAAACTTGATCCTTCTTTGAACAATGTTTCTATAATCTGCTGCGTTGAATTTGCTTTCACTGCATAATAACACTGTACACGAGGAAGATGTTTCTTAAACGTCCGGTAATTTTCCCGGATCTTATCGTGATCCAGAACGAATAACGGTGTTCCATGCTGTTCAACTAATTTTAAGAAATCATCTTTCATGTTCAATTCCTTCACTATCACAATGTCGAGTATTATGCTCCAAGTTAAAAAGAAAGATTCTTACTACCTCAACATAGTGATAAATAAATATCACAATACTTCAATAAAATATTCTCTCCACAGGATGCCTTTTTAACACTTTCTTTTATGACCTCTCCCCAGCCCTCTCCTAAAAGGAGAGTGTGTTATCCAGTTATTAACAAAACAAATGCCGGGTAATCACAGTTTTTTCATTATCCCTTTAAGTTCCTCAACCTCTTTATTGTTCTCAAGATACGACTTAATCAGTTTCTCGTGCAATTCCTGCCTGCGATCATATAGCCGCTTTAGTTTTTTAGGTTTGGTTGTATGTAAAACATATGCAACCATTAATGGGAATGCTATCGTTACATCTACATAAGCGGTGACCGTCTCTTCCAGCTTCGTCGGATCAATTTTACCCCAGCTTGCGGCTTCGCTTGGCGGCGCTCCTGAAAGTCCGCCCGTATCCGGACGTGCATCGGTGATGTTGATATCGTAATCCTGCCCGGCTTCCGGGATCATCAGCACTTCCTGTATTTGCGGCTCAGTCTGCAATGTAAAGTTCTTCGGACTTCCGCCTCCGATAAGTATAACTCCGGTCTTCCCTTTTTCATACTGTTTGGCATTCAGGATAATTGCAGTCGAATCATTTACGTCTATGCTCGGATTGATCTTTAATTTGAATTTATCCAGCATACCTGATGCTTCAGCCAGAAGCTCCACTCCTGCAACATTCATACCGATCGTTGAATCACCGGGAGATGAAGTAAAGACCGGAATTCCGTTTCGATACGCTGCTGCAAGGATGCTCACCTGCCCGATGTTACTTTGCTTTTCAAGTTCATCAAGACATTTACCAAGATAACGATAGAATTCCTGCGTTCCCATTTCTTTCTGAAATTCAGGACGCAGTAAAATCTTTCTTAGAATTTTATCAGTTTCCATCAATACATCCTGATAATCAAAGAGAATATCATAGATTCTCGTAATGCCTTTGTCACGCAAATCTGCGTCATCCACATTATGGCTGCCCCTGTAAAGCGGCATATTCAATGCAAAGTGCATATCGTGATACATGTTGGCGCCTGTTGCGGTCAGCCAATCCACAAAACCATGATTCATCAACGGAATAACGGTCGACGGCCCCAGGCCTGCCGGAGTCAACGCACCTGCAAGACTGAGTCCGATTGTTACATCTTCCTGCGAGTATCTATCGCGTAATAATTGACATGCGGCCCGAAGTCTTCCGCCGTTGTATGCATCCATATTGTCTATTAAGGAAGCAAGATTAGTATCTTTTGTTATTGGCTGGGGAAGCACTCTCTTTCCTTTAAGATATTTATCTTTACCCGGACAATTCTTTTTTTGGTGTTCCATGAATATTCCTTTCTGCAAATACCATAGTGTTTATTCACTTTTTATGAGTTCAATGATAACCAAAAATGATAAGCAGTGCAAACAGAAGAGAACTTTAAATCCTTTCAACGGGATCTTCAATCTTTTTCTTAAAAAATTTGCTTTGTTATTGATCTTAACGATTAATATAGTCTCATCCATTTTCTCTCTTGCCTCCCTTCGTTTTTTTGGGTATATTTATAGTGTCAAAATTAAAATTTCAACTGGAGTAACAAATGGCAAGAATATGTGAAGTGTGTGGAAAGAAACCTATGGCGGGAAATAACGTCAGCCATGCACACAATCGAAGTCCAAGGCGATTTCTACCTAATCTTCAAAGTGTAAGAGTGAAATTGGAATCCGGCGAAGTGAAAAAAATTCAAGTATGCACAAATTGTATCAAATCCGGAAAGATCAACAAAGCCGCCTGATTTTTTCGTTCAGCGTTGCGAACGTATAAAATCCCGCCACTTAGCGGGATTTTTTGTAAGTTGCCATATAAAAATCGTTTCGGCATTTTTCGAAATACCACTGAACACATCAGAAATCTCATGCCGAAGGCATAGCTGTTATGACTTCTTCGGAGGATTGCCAGAATTAAACGATGAAATTCTTTTCTCCACCAAATCAACTAACATTCCTGAGAATTTTGCTCACACCGGTGTTCCTTGTCTTTTTGCTTTCTCCGTATCCTTCGATGCGCCAGTGGTCGCTTGCAATATTCATCCTTGCAGCCATTACCGATTGGTACGACGGATGGGTTGCACGGCGCTGGGGATATGTAACTCGCTGGGGCACTTTCTTCGATCCGTTTGCGGATAAAGTGGTCACCTCGGCAGCTCTCATTGCATTTATCTATCTCGATTTAGTTGAGGGATGGATGGTATGGATTATCGTTATTCGTGATGTTATCATAACGCTTCTCCGTTCCTTCGCAGAGTACAAAGGCAAACTTATTGAAACATCCAAGCTTGCTAAAATAAAAACGTTCGTTCAATTCGTTGTAATTTATTATTTACTCATACTGTATGTTGCTCAGAATACACCATTGCTCCAGGAGAATTTTGGCGAGCTCATTCATGCCCTTCTCAATTATTCGCTTGTGTATTCGATAATGGTTATTGTTACCGTTATTACACTCTGGACAGGTATCTTTTACTTTATAGACAATTGGAAAAATATACAAGATCTTTATGGTTCACCTGATAAAACAACGCAAGCAGATTAATCCCCTGCCTGGATCTGAACCATCGATTCCGGTAAAATTGTTCGCCTCCGGGTTATATACGGGATATGCGCCCGCTGCCTCAGGTACTCTCGGCAGTGCAATAGCAGCGGCTTTTTATTTCATTCCGGGATTCGAATCGCCGTTCATTCTCGGCCCGGTTATCCTCTTTGTGTTCGGACTTGGTATCAAAGCTTCATCTATTATGGAAAAAAGATACGGACACGATCCCGCTGAGGTAACCATTGATGAAGTGGTTGGAATGTGGATTACTCTTTTCCTGCTTCCCAAAACAATACCGGTCGTGCTTTCCGCTTTTTTTATTTTTCGCCTCCTCGATATTATCAAACTTTTCCCTGCTTCATGGTTTGATTCGAAACCGGGCGGATTCTGTATTATGATTGACGATGTCGTTTGCGGCATCTATGCAAATATAACTATGCATCTCCTGCTGTATATTCCTATTATCAACGAATATTTTTTAGGATAAAATATTTTGAACGCAGAAATCATTTCAATCGGCGATGAACTGCTTATCGGGCAAGTCATAAATTCCAACCAGGCATTAATCGCAGAGAAACTCAATTCCGCCGGCGTTTTCGCCGATCGCATGACAACTGTAGGCGATAATGAGCAGGATATTATCGATGTATTTCATAAAGCATTCAGCACACATGATATCGTTGCCGTCACGGGCGGACTCGGGCCTACACATGATGATACTACCCGAGCCGTTGTATGCAAATTCTTCGATACCGATCTTGTAATGAACAATGAAGCACTTGATAATGTAAAAAATATTTTTGCACACCGTAATATTTCACCTCATAAGATTAACGAAGATCAAGCACTCGTGCCTCGTACCTGTACCGTTATCCAGAATCGATTTGGCACTGCGCCCGGATACTTCTTCGAGCGTGACGGCAAATACTTCTTTGTCATGCCCGGCGTTCCTTATGAAATGAAAGCGATGGTGGATGATTTCGTTATTCCGTTTCTGAATAAGCAAAAAACGGGACTTGTTATCCGCCATCTTACACTCAAAACCACAGGTATTGCAGAATCATTTCTTGCTGAACAAATCGGCGATGTAAAAAATATCTTCTCGCCTGATTCACGTATTACTCTGGCATTCCTGCCGAGTCCGCTTGGAGTGCGCCTGCGAATCTCTGTTAAAGCCGGGACCATCGATGAAGCTGAGCGTAATATTCAAGAAGTTGAATTAAAACTGCGAGGCAAAGCCGGCAAATATATATATGCAAGCGGCGATGTGGAACTAGAAAACGCTGTCGGAATATTATTAAAGGAAAATAAACTCACACTTGCTGCAGCCGAATCATGTACAGGCGGATTGATAGCCGACCGGATAACAAATGTTTCGGGAAGTTCGGAATATTTCGAATGCGGAGTCATCACCTACAGCAACAGATCAAAGATCTATGAACTCGGTGTTCCGGCTGACGCAATAAGGCAATATGGCGCAGTAAGCAAACAAGTTGCCGAGGCGATGGCGTTCGGCATACGTGCAAAAGCTGCTGTCGATATTGGAATTTCGACAACCGGTATTGCAGGCCCGACAGGCGGCACCGCAGAAAAACCGGTCGGATTGATATGGGTTGGATATTCGGATAAAGATGAAACTTTTGCTCTGAAGCTGCAATTCAATTACGGAGGAGGACGCAGGGTCATCAAAGAACGAGCAGCACAGGCTGCATTGGAATTAGTGAGACGGAGAATTCTGAAAATCTCCGAAGAATGATATGCCCGCCATCCGCACATTTATAGCCCTTCCCGCTTCAGGCGAAATTCAGAAACAAATGGCAGACGTGCAATCCAGGCTGATATCGACGCAAGCGGATGTTAAATGGGATCTGCAGAATAAATTTCATATTACGTTAAAATTCTTGGGCAGTACCGAAACGGAAAAAATCGAACCTCTTTCATCTGCACTTGCAGTCCTGATAAAAAAATATTCGGCTTTTGAAATCGATTATAATTCACTAGGTACTTTCCCGAATCTTCATAATCCGCGCGTAATTTGGATTGGCACTAAATTCAATCAAATCGTGCTTGATCTGCAATCGGGTGTAGAACGGATTTGCCTGGATTTCGGCTTCCGGAAAGAAGAACGCGCCTTTCATCCGCATATTACATTAGGCAGAGTGAAAGGAACACGCAATCTTGCCCGCTTGACTGAAGCGATAAAAACCGTTACTTTTGAATCTATACAATCACAATGTTCTGAATTGTTACTGATGAAAAGCGACCTTCGACCGAGCGGTTCCATCTATACAATTTTGAAATCATTTCCTCTTCAACCTTAAAAGGGAGAGTTTTTATGTCTGAAAATAACAAAGAAGCAAAAATGCAAGCGCTTAAAATCGCTATCGATCAAATCGAGAAACAACACGGCAAAGGATCCATCATGCGGTTGAATGAAGGGCCGATTGCCAAGATCGATTCGATCTCCACGAGTTCCATTTCACTGGATGCCGCGTTAGGCATCGGCGGTGTACCGCGCGGACGTGTAATTGAAATCTTCGGCCCGGAATCTTCAGGTAAAACAACTTTATGCCTGCACATCATTGCCGAAGCACAGAAGTCCGGCGGATTGGCGGCATTCATCGATGCCGAGCATGCAATGGACATTGCATACGCCAAAAAGTTAGGCGTTGACGTGAACGGCCTTCTTCTTTCACAGCCCGAATTCGGAGAACAGGCGCTCGAAATAGTAGAGACGCTAGTGAGAAGCAACGCGATCGATATCATCGTTATCGATTCAGTTGCCGCATTGACACCGCGTGCCGAAATTGAAGGGGAAATGGGCGATCCTACAATGGGTGTTCAAGCACGGTTGATGTCGCAGGCGCTTCGAAAACTCACCTCTGCAATCAGTAAATCCAAAACATCTGTTATGTTCACAAACCAGCTCCGCCAGAAAATCGGCGTAATGTTCGGGAACCCCGAGACCACTACGGGCGGTAATGCATTGAAATTCTATGCATCCGTAAGGTTGGATGTCCGCCGCATTGAAGCGATCAAAGACGGAACCAATGTTATCGGCAACCGTACACGTGTGAAAGTAGTCAAGAATAAAGTAGCGCCGCCGTTCAAGGAAGCTCAATTTGATATCCTGTATAATGAGGGCATTTCCAAACTCGGCGATCTCATCGATACTGCAGTCGATCATAATATCATAGTAAAAAGCGGTTCTTGGTTCTCATATAAAGACGACCGTATCGGGCAGGGACGCGATTCTGTCAAAAAGTATCTTCAATCTAATCCAAATATTGCAAAAGAAATCGATACTGCGCTTCGTAAAAAACTCGGGCTCTTGCCCGAAACTGCGGCCCCGGTTCATGTAAAAGCGGAGAAAACAGAAGCACCCGCAGCTCCGGCGAAGAGAAAATAGGATAAGAATCATTGCGAGTGCGCGAAGCCCCAAAGTGGCAGGCGAATGAAGCAATCCGCAAAACAAGGTTTACCAGGCAAAACAGGGGGATGCAGATTGTCCCGCTGTACGCCTGCCGGCAGGCAGGGGATCCCTTCGGGACTTTTCCCACTATAAAGCAGCGGGATCGCAATGACAGTGTTCTTTTTTGACAATCCCATATTTTTCTGTCATTCTTTACATTTTGGCGGGAAGAGATAGCGAAAATATTTTTTAAAAAATCAGGTACTTTGATTATCACAAAAATCAAGCGGATACGCGGTAAGCGAGCACAGTATAGCGTATACATAGACGGCACGCCCGCAATGGAGTTAAGCGACTGGACAATCGGAAAGTTCGGCCTTCGCACCGGCGACGATCTGGATGAGCGGACGATCGACACACTCAAAACGACAGAGTCGGAAACGCGGGCAAAGAATATCGCTATTAACTATTTATCATATCGCCCGAGAAGCTCTAAAGAAGTCATCGCTCATCTGACAAAGAAAGGATTTAAATCCGAGTGCGCCGAAAGCATAACCCGGCATCTTCAATCAATAAAAATGATCGACGATAATCAATTTGCACGCACGTTCGTGCGTGATCGCTTAAAGAAAAAACCTACGGGCCAGGCTTTATTACGCCGGCAGTTATTAATGAAAGGGATTTCGTCTTCAATGGCGGACAGTATTCTTGCAGAACTTATTTCACCGCAAAGCCAGCAGGCTTCGGCTCTTCAAGCTGCAAAACGGAAAATACAATTGACGCAGCATTTGAAAACAAAAATAGATGCGGAAAAACGAAAAAAAAGAATTCTTGACTTCCTCCTGCGCCGGGGTTTCTCCTATGAAATCGCATTGAAAACTGTCCGCACAACACTGGGCCGTTGACCGATGCCAGTATCACATTCCATATCCAATAGGCCGTTTATAAAAGTTGTTATAATTGTCGGATTGATAATTCTCTGTTTCTGGATTGCATCGTTCTTCCCCGATTTAGTACTCACTCTCATCATCTCGACGCTTACAGCATTTATTCTTAAGCCGCTTGTCCGTTTTCTGGAATTTCGATTCGCCTTAAAGCGGTGGTTTGCCATCACCATCATATTTCTGCTTGTCGGCGGAATAACATCCTTCATACTCATAGAAACTATTCCCCTTTTAATCGGCCGCATCCGCTTGATATATTCGCAGCTTCAGAATTTCCCGATTGAGGAAAAACTTACAACCGCTGCAAAAGAATTAATGTCGCATATTCCGTTCATGGATCAGTCGACAATTGGCGATAAAGTCCATTCAATTATACAACAGATGCTTAATTCTCTCGGCAAGACAACCGGAACGATAGCTTCCTATCTCGTGAACCTTCTCATCATTCCATTTATCACATATTTCATTCTTGCAGAAGGCGATATAGGGATAAAGAAATTTGTGGAGAAAATCCCCAATAAATATTTTGAGATGTCGCTCAATATAATGGATAAATTGCAGCGTGAGCTTGTTTCTTACTTAAGAGGATTGATCGTTGAGTGCAGCATCGTCGGCGCACTTTCAATGATCGGATTTATGATCATCGGCGTTCCTTATGCCGTTATTATCGGCATTCTGACAGGCATAGCGAATCTTGTTCCATATCTCGGCTTTATTTCCGGCGCAAGCGTTGCTATCATCGCTTCATTGATACAAACAGGAGATTTCCGCCTGCTTCTTCCAATCGCTATACTTACTGCGGTCGTCCGGCTCATCGACGATCTAATTCTGCAGCCTGTTTGTTTCGGTAAATCCTTAAACATGCATCCGGTTGCCGTCGTTCTCACACTTATTATCGGTCATCAGCTCATGGGAATTGCAGGAATGATTATTTCTATTCCCATTGCTACAATTCTCCGCGTCTCAGCGAAAGAAACATACTGGGGATTAAAACATTACACTATTTCAGCATAGGACGTCATGACAACCTTATCCATGCAGCTGAAGAAAGTAAAATCCAACCGGCCGTTGATAAAAGTCCTTTTCCTTTTGAGTATCATTGTTACTGCGTTTTGGATCGCTTCTTACTTCCCGGACATTGTTCTTGCGCTCATCATCTCCGTCTTTTTAGCATTCATTCTTCGTCCGTACGCGATCTTTCTTGAATTTCGGCTGGGTATCCGTAGAATATATTCCGTATTGATTATTTTCCTTCTTCTTGGTGCGGTATTGGTTTTAAGCGGCATCGTTCTCGTTCCAATCGCTGTCGAACGTTTGAAGCTGCTTTACGACGGTATCAAGAGCTTTCCGCTTGACCATAAATTAAGTGAAGCGGTCATAAACCTGACTTCCGGTATTCCTTTCCTTGATCCCGAAACCGTTACAAGAAAAGTCCATGAACTTATTCAAAGCGGAATTCAATCGTTCAACGATATGCTGTCTTCTACTGCCGGATTTCTTGTCAATCTCATCATTATTCCATTCATCGCTTTTTTTATTCTTACGGAAGGCGACATTGCCTTGAAAAAAGCTATTGAACATGTACCAAATAAATATTTTGAGATGACTCTGAATGTACTCCATAAAATTCAGCTTAAACTTGTAGGATATTTACACGGATGGTTTTTGGATTCCGTTATTGTCGGCATATTGAACGTCATCGGATTCTATTTAATCGGCGTGAACTACGCGATACTTCTCGGTATCATTGCAGGTATATTAAACCTCATTCCTTATATCGGACCACTCTTCGGAGTAATTCCGGCGATTCTGATTTCTTTAACACAGTACGGAGATTTCCGGCAGGCTTTTTCTATTATACTGATGTCTTTAATAATTGTGCAGCTGCTCGATAATATTATCATCCAGCCTTTTTGTTTTTCAAAGACGGTTGATATGCATCCTGTATCGGTAATCCTTATTCTCATTATTGGAAATTCATTGATGGGAATTGCAGGAATGCTGCTTGCCATTCCTATTGCGACTATTCTTACAGTATCTGCCGTCGAAACATATTGGGGATTGAAGAACTTCCAGATTACCGCATAAACTTTCAATGGAGAAATCCACGGCAAAGGTCGTTTTTGATATTGAAACACTCGGGCACCAACTCAAATCCTTTGATGAGGCACAACAAAAATATCTACTTAAGTTTTCGGAAACTGAAGCCGAACGAGAAGAGGCTATTCAGAAACTTAGTCTCTACCCCACCACAGCACAGGTCATAGCCGTTGGATTATTGAACCCTGAAACTAATCGCGGAAAAATATTATTCCAAGCAGATAAATCTCTCGATTATTTCTCCGATGACGGTGCAATTCAATTCGTGACAGGAACCGAGAAGGAAATTCTTGAGCAATTCTGGCAGGATATTTCACATTACGATCAATTTATAACGTTTAACGGACGCGGATTCGACTGCCCATTCTTAATGCTGCGTTCAGCAATCCTGCAAGTACAGCCCGCCCGCAACCTTATGCCCTACCGCTATGACGCCTCCATTCACTGCGATTTACTGGAACAGTTTACATTCTACGGTGCTTTTCGAAAATTCAATTTGGATTTTTACTGCAAATCATTCGGCATTGACAGTCCGAAAATCCACGGTATAACCGGATTTGATATGAAACAACTTTTTGAAGAAAAACGCTATCGGGAAATTGCGGAATATAACTTGGGTGATTTAAAATCCACTGCCGAGTTGTTTCGAAGATGGGAAAAGTATTTGAATGTGTAGGTGATCTACCCCCTTTTTCCCAATTCATAATATTGGATTTATGCTATCACCTATATTGTCACCTTTATTTAATGACGGTCGACTTGAGGATTTTATTAATCCTTTAGATCTATCTTCCCAATACTTTCTAATATCTCCTATTCTTTTTATTGAAATCCAAGGATATTTATCTTCATCTTTTTGATAACTCTCCTCAATAAATACAAGCCAGCTTGCTATTGCTGCTGATTGTTCGTCATTAATAATCAGGAACGTATCCTCTAAACCGATTTTTAAATAATACGCATCCCACATTCGTTCAGATTTTACATCAAATCCTATATCCAGCGTGTCAATCAGATCGTTAACTCTCCAAGACACGTCTTTTTGTGCATCTACCTCGTTTATGAAATTTATCAGAATACTAGGAAGAAAATGTAATAAATCATCTGGCATCATTCCTATCAAATGATTTTCTAGATCCTTATACTCATCCTCAGTATAGTGTACTGACTCTTCGGAATGAATACAGTTAAAAGCTTTTTCTATTATTTTTATTACATCTTCACCGTTCATATATCACAAATATTCTATAACTTGTGAAATGAGATTGGGTTCGTAGTATTTATTTTGTAATATTGCCAGTTATTATATTAGCAACAAGCCTGACGTTTCTATCTCCTTACAGGATAAATACACCACCCCTTCTTATCTAAAAAGCTCTCAATTTTCCCCTCCTCAATGAGGAGGGGAAAAAGGGGAGGTGTGCTTTTATCTTTTATCATGCAATATTGCGGACTCTTTTATTCCCTTTCTTTTTTCTCTATCTTTCAGTATGAGAAAGCTTACACATTTTGAAATATCCGAAAAAAGAATTCCTTCAGATCACATCCAAAATGCTTCACGGATTCCGGTAATCGTGCTAGTTGATAATATCAGAAGTCTGTATAATGTCGGCTCCATATTTCGTACATCCGACGGAGTTATGATCGAGAAGCTTATTCTTGCCGGCTTTACACCTCATCCACCGCGCAAAGAAATAGAAAAGACTGCGCTTGGCTCCACTAAGAGTGTTCCGTGGGAATATGTAAAACATCCAGCCGAAGCTATACGCACACTCAAAGAGCAAGCTTACAAAATATGCTGCTTGGAGTTAACAGATAAAAGCATTCCCCATTATGAAATTAAGAAAACTGATTTCCCATTATGCCTTGTTATCGGAAATGAAATCACGGGCGTAACAAAAGAAATAGTTGAGTTATGCGACATGGGAATTGAAATTCCTATGTTCGGAACAAAACAATCGCTGAACGTTGCAGTTGCGTATGGGATAGCGGTGTTTGAGTTGGC
>CAZYAM010000016.1:5764-13508 GCA_964645575.1 uncultured Ignavibacteriaceae bacterium | reverse complement strand
ATTAAAAAGCTCTGGTATAAAAATCCTCTTTCTCGTGTGTATGAATCCTTAACACTCCGGCACGCACAAGCTGAATAAGTGAACGCGAAGCGCGCCGATGGGAGATATTTACTAATTTCATATACTGCTTCACGGTAATTCGTTCATTCTCATCCAGGAAGTCGAACATACGTCGCTCATTATCGCCGATTGCAATGCGTAAAGGCGGAGCTTCGGGATTTTCTGCTTGAAGTATGCGCATCACTTCTTTGCTCGCCTCGACTGTTTTATCATTAACGCGAATATAAACCCGCGTTCCTCCATTCTCCCCGCCTTCATCAACATTAAGATAATGCGGTTTCTGATCACTTTCTTCCACTGTCACAACAACAACATCTCTACCTTTGTATGGTACGGTATCGATCTCCAGCTCCAATGGCGGATCACAATAATATCCCGCCGCTGTTTGAATCATCTCTATTTCTTCCTTCTCGCTTCCGACTCCAACAATTTTTCTGTCATCATCGACACCAAAAAGCACAATTCCTCCCTTTGTATTGGCAAACGACATTAACGTCTTCGCAATTTTTATCGGAGTAGAGACTTTGCGTTTGAACTCTAATTCAAACCCTTCACCTTCATTTATCAATACTTTTAAATCGTTTAATTTCATAGTAGATTATTTACTGGCATCTATCTTGGTTTTCGTCTACAAATAACTCCGTTAGGAGTTTTACGTTTATAATTCAATGCTAACACAAAAACGTGAACTCCGTAGGTGTTCAACTCCGATGGAGTTGATTTATACTTCTTTTTAGATCATTACAAACGTTAGCCCCCTACGGGGCATATTCCTTTTATAAGATAAACTTACCTACGAATCGGATTTCAATTGGCCATCCAGAATTATTGACTCCCGCTAACCAGCCACGTGCAAAAGGTGCTTCGGCAGGCAGGCAATCTGCAAGCATAATAAGTTTTTATATAAATCAACATTTTATAAATGATTTTTACATCCCGCGCGCTTCCATGCGTTCAAGGATAATCTTTGAACGGCGAAGCACATATTTAGAATCTACATCTGCACGATGTCTGCGCGGACTCGGAATAATCGCTGCCAGGCGGGTGCATTCATCTCTGTTCAATTCGGAGGCAGGCTTATCAAAATAATACTGCGATGCCGCTCCGATGCCATAGACTCCCTCACCCCACTCGATAACATTCAAATATATCTCGAGGATTCGCGATTTGCTCAACTGCTGTTCCATATACCATGTTAAAATCCATTCCTTCAACTTCCGCAGTGGATTCTTTGAAGATGACAAATATAGATTCTTTACTAACTGTTGTGTAATAGTGCTTGCACCGCGCGCCGCCCGTCCTTCCTCGAAATTCTTTTCTATGGATTCCCTGAACTCAAACCAATCAAATCCATCATGCCGCCAAAACGTTCCATCCTCCGCCACAACGACAGCATCAATAACATCTGGTAAAATCGATTTATATGGAATCCAATTCTGTTTTTTACGAAAATGCTTACGTTCCTTTTTTGTCCTGTCTGCATACTCACGCATGAATGCCGTCTCTCCCGGATTCTTCGTCTTCAGCTGTCTTATATTACTATAAGGCAAAAAGATAATCTGAAAAAGTATAATAGCTGTAAAAATAATGACCAGCGATTTTATAGGATTGCGTTTGATCAACCGGAAGAATTTTCTAAGGGCAGTACGTAAACGAAATTCCGGCCGGATCTCAGGCAGAACTTCGGGTTGCTGATTTATTTTTTTCATATTATCAGGAATGAGATTGTCTCTTACTGTCTAAATATCCTTGAAGCATCACAGCTGCTGCCATTGAATCGATTCGACCGTCCTTCTTCTGCCGTTCTTTCTTTTTCGTTCCCATAGCAAGCATTGTTTTACCGGCAATTGCGGTTGTAAAGCGTTCATCGCAGGTAAGTATTTCGATACTCAGCTCTTCCTTTAAACGCTCGATAAACCTCTGGACCTCTTCTGCCTTCTGTGCCTTTTGTCCTTTCAGATTTAACGGCATTCCCACGATTATCAATGCAGCATTCTCTCTCGCTTTAATCTTCCCGAGATTAGCAAATAGTGAAGCATCATTCTTAACAGCTTCTATTGGCTGTGCAATGAGGCCGAGCGGATCACTTATTGACAATCCAATACGTACCGAGCCGTAGTCGATACCGAGAATGCGCTTATACAATTTTTTATTCACTAGCCTGTTGATTTCTCCTATCCGGAAAACCGTTCGACACTTTGAACACCCGGGATACGCTTTATTTTTTCCATGATCCGCATTAGGTGATCTGTGTTTTTTACGTACAGGATTACTTTCCCGTCAAAAATTGAATCCTTCGAATCCATGTTGACGGTTCTAATATTTGTATTCTGATACGTTGAAATCGCATGCGTTATATCGCTCAGGAGCGCCGGACGATCTTCGCCTCCGATATGTATGCCCGTAATAAAATCCGTTTCATTTGACAGAGGCCAGCCGACTTCTACTATACGCGAGCTTTCTGCAAGCCGCAGTGAGACAATATTTTTGCAATCCTTCCGATGGATCTTAATTCCCTCGCCTGTTGTTACAAATCCAATAATTTCATCGCCTGGAATCGGATTACAGCATTTCGCATATTGATGCATGAAGTTATCGTTCATTCCCAGAACAGAAATCCCGCTTGTAATATCGCGTGCCGTGTTGATGAATTTAGTAAAAAGAGTCTCTGAATCCGGTATTTGAACAGTATCTTCCGCCGTAGGATGTTTCAACCTGACAACATACTGCTCTACTAACGTATCTGCATCCACATTTTGTTCGGCAATTGCAAGATAAAATTCCTGTGCGTCATTAAATTTCAGAGCATGAATAAACTTGTCAAATTCTTCGCTGCTTATGCTGAGCTTGCGGCGCTTGACTTTTTTCTCCCACATATCCTTTCCGGTTTCAGACTTTTTGCGTGTTTCTTCACGAAAGAAACGACGGATGTGGGATTTTGCCTTATGAGTAACGGCAAAATGTTCCCAATCTTGATTGGGTGTCTGATTTTTTGAAGAAATGATTTCGACCTGATCCCCGCTTCTAAGTACTGTATTAAGCGGAACCATGCGTCCGTTTACTTTTGCACCGATACAATGGAATCCGACGTTCGAATGAATTTCGAATGCAAAGTCAATCGGAGTGGAATTACTCGGCAGGATTTTTAAATCACCTTTAGGCGTAAATACATAAATTTCATCTTGATATAAATTTAGTTTGAAACTCTCAAATAACTCTTTAGGCGTTTCGTCGCTCTTTTGTTCGAGAATCTCTCTTGCCCAATTGGTCCAGCTTTCCAATTCCTTATCTATTGAAGCCTTGCTGTCTTTGTAGATCCAGTGTGCGGCAACTCCTCGTTCTGCAACTTCATGCATCGCCTTCGTCCGTATCTGCACTTCTACCATTCTGCCGTCAGGGCCGATTACCGTTGTATGAATTGATTGATATCCGTTCTTTTTAGGAACCGATATATAGTCCTTAAACCGTTCGGGAATCGGTTTGTATAATTCAGTCACAATACTATAAACAATAAAACAATCGCTGTTATCCTTCGTATCGATGATAATACGTACAGCAAACAAATCATAAATTTCTTCAAGCGGCTTATTTCGTTTTAGCATTTTATTGTAAATACTGAAAATGTGTTTTGGCCTGCCCGAGACTTCAAAGGTTAAACCTGCGTCGATAATATCTTTCTTGATAGGCTGCACAAACCTGTTTATATAATGTTCGCGTTCGCGCCTTTTTGACCGCAGCTGCCTGGCTATTTTTTCATATTCCTGTGCATGTAAGTGCTTAAAAGACAGATCTTCCAGCTCCCATTTGATTTGTGCCAGACCAAATCTATGAGCGAATGGCGCGTAAATATCCAGGGTTTCTTTTGCCAGCCGAAGGCGTTTTTCAGGTGGGAGATATTCCAATGTGCGCATATTATGGAGACGGTCGGCAAACTTTATAAGAATCACGCGAATATCGTTTACCATTGAAAGCAGAAGCTTTCGATAGCTTTCGGCCTGTGTTACTTCATGACTTTCGAATATGTCTGTAATCTTTGTTGCACCGTCTACGATATCTGCAATGGCATCTCCAAACTCCGCACGAATGTCTTTTAACTCAAAATCTGTGTCTTCCACAACATCATGCAGAAGTGCACTGGCTATGGATACATCATCCAGGGCGATTTCCTTTGCCACGACCATGGCTACTTCATACGGGTGCAAGAAATACGGCTCACCTGAAGCCCGCAGGTTGTTTTTGTGTGCATCAAGACTCAGTGTAAACGCCCGGGTTATTAAATCTTCGTCTACCGAAGGAAGATTTTTTCGGCATATACTCAGAAGATCGTCTAATTTCTTTTTGTATTTACTATCGATCATTTTATATTTTTATTCTATAAAAGAATATACGGATTCCCAACCGAATGTCAATACCGATTATATGCAAAATCTCTCGTTTATTTTACTACAGCAGGCTTGTTCTTAATTTCAGACAGCAGGATGCGTGCATCTTCAAATTTTCTTTGTGCCCGCTGCTTTAGATGATCCGGAAACAATATATCCTCATAGGTAAGAATTTTATCAAGATTTTCTTCATTCATTGTCGTATCACCAATTGCAATCATGGATTTAACAAGATTTAATCTGCAGACAATCTCGCCATACGGATGCGGTGTATCAATCAGTAAGATATTTTTCAGTAGATTTTTATATGCAGGTACAGCTTTTGAATAATTTTTCTGTCTATCGAGCGCGGTAGCAAGCCCCCACAAGAATATTCTATTTTCAGGATAGGAATTCAATCCCCGCTTCGACCATTCTTCTGCTTGCCGGTAGTTCTCAGCATCAAGATAAATAGAAATCAGCGCGCTTATTGCGACAAAGCGGTTATATTCTGAATACTCTGCTCCAATTTTTAGCATTCTAATACCAAGATCGCGATTATCATTGATGAAGGGCAGCCACCGAAGAAACGCAGTCTTTCTGCTGCTCCAATAGTAATATGTTCCAATGCTTACATATGCGTCGTAAAACGAAGAATCCTGCTCAACCAGTTCCTCGAACTCCGATATCGAAGCGAGGCCTTTTTGTACACCACTAAACCAATCTCCGCTTTCTACACGTTCATATGCTTCATAACTGTCTGCAGTGCCTAGAAAATATTCACGCAAAGGCGACGACAATCGGTATGCGGCATTTCTTCCGCATTCTAAAAGCGAATCGAATTTTTCCCTTTCAATAGGCACATCAAAATCGACCGCATATGTCTGCATAACAGCTGCACGATAAAGAAAACCCGCTGGATGATCGGGATAGTGATTGATAATTTCACAAAATAAGGAATCAGCTTTCGTATATTCCTGTTTCAGTATCAGATCTATACCTTTAACGATTAATGAATCGGAAGAGGGATCTATTTTCTCTTCGGCCGATAAATTTATCAGGCCAAAAATAACCATCAAGATGATGTGATATATTTTCAAATTATCTACTCCGTTCCGAACATTCTATCTCCCGCATCTCCAAGACCCGGAAGAATGTATCCTCTATCGTTAAGCTTGCGATCCAGCGCACAGGTATAAATTTTAACATCCGGATGGGCTTTACATACTGTTTTTACTCCTTCCGGAGCGGCAACAAGACTCACTATACGGATATTTTGTGCGCCTTTTTTCTTAAGATACGATATCGCCGCTGCAACACTTCCACCGGTGGCAAGCATCGGATCAAGAAGCAAAACCAATGCTTTGCTGAGATTGCGCGGTACTTTGAAATAGTAATCGATAGGTTTAAGTGTTTCTTCATCTCGAAATAATCCAATATGCCCGATGCGCACATCCGGCATAATTTTCACAAATCCGTCGACAAATCCAAGTCCTGCTCGTAGAATCGGTACCAGTACAATTTGCTGCTCGATAGCCACGCCTTTCGTTTTTTCCAGCGGCGTCCGAATGGAAATCTCTTTAGTTTTAAGATCGCGTAATACTTCATATGCTATGAGACTTGCAATCCGGTGGATAATTGCGCGGAATTTATTGCTTGGTGTCTTTTTATTCCTGAGTACCGTCAAATCACATTTAATAAGAGGATGATCGATAATTATTAAATTCTTCATTACAATTCCTTCATATAACCTTTTAAGCGGCGGGATATTGCATCATTTCTCTTTGAAAACAATTCCCAACGGCACACCGGTGAATCCAAAATGCTCACGCAATTTATTCATTAGAAATCGCTTATACGATTCCTGCACTAATTTCGGATAATTACAGAAAAAGGCAAACATAGGCGGATTTGTTTTTATCTGTGTCGCAAATTTTATTTTTATTTCTTTCGGTGTGGATGATTTTGGCGGATACTTTTCAATTTCAGCTGTAATTGCTTTGTTAAGCGCACTTGTAGAAATACGCCGCGATTGCTGCTTGTGCACTTCTTTAGCCGTATCAATCACCTTCATGATTCTCTGCTTCGTAAGCGCTGAAACAAAAACGACGGGAAGAAAATCGTATAAACCGAGATTCCGTTCTATTGCCAGTTCATATTCGCGCGCTGTATTCGTCTCTTTTTCAATTAAGTCCCATTTGTTCACTATAATAATTGCAGATCTGTGACGTTCCATAGTCTCATCAACAATCAGTAAATCCTGTTTATCCACGCCCTGTGTTGCGTCAAAGAGAATAACTGCGACATCACTGCGTTCAATCGCATGCAGTGTTCTGATAGTACTGTAGAACTCGATACTCTCCTTAATTTTACTGCGTTTCCGAAGTCCCGCTGTATCGACAAGAATAATTTCCTCGCCTTTATACTCAAGGATAGTATCGATAGGATCGCGTGTCGTACCCGGGATAGCTGTAACAACCTGACGGGTCTTTCCTATAAGCGCATTTACTAATGACGATTTACCTACATTCGGTTTGCCGACGACCGCAAGACGAAGTCTTTTTTCCTTTTTCCCCCTTGCAGTTTTCTTTATATCCGAAGTGATAATATCAAGAAAATCTCCAATCTGCCTTCCGCCTAAAGCTGCAATACCGATCGGCTCTCCAAGTCCTAATGAATAGAATTCTGATATGGAATTTTCATGCTGTTCAGAATCAATTTTATTAACAACAAGATGGATTGGTTTATTCGACCTGCGGAGGATATCTGCAATTTCCTTATCGAGCGGTGTCACACCTTCTAACGCATCCACGATGAATATAATGGAATCTGCTTCTTCAATAGCAATATCCGCCTGTTCACGGATTGCTTTCTCGAATATATCATCAGATTCCGGGACAAATCCACCCGTGTCGACCATTATAAACGATTTCCCAGCCCATTCCGCTTCAGCATAACGGCGATCTCGTGTAACACCCGGAGTGTCAAAAACGATCGCTTCACGTGATCCAAAAATGCGGTTAAAGAGAGTGGATTTCCCTACATTAGGGCGGCCAACGATAGCGACAATGTGTGATGACATAGATTCTACAGTCTGGAAGGGATGATTTGTATGCTAATTTAAAAAAGAATGCTGTTATTTAGTTTTTTTTGTCGGGGCGGGGAGATTTTTCCAAAGGTCCGAAGGACTCCTTTTGAGAATCCCTTCGGGAGAACTCCCGACCTCTTTTTTGTCGGGGCGGCCGGATTTGAACCGGCGACCTCTTGGTCCCGAACCAAGCGCGCTAGCCAGGCTACGCTACGCCCCGTTTAAAACAAATATA
>CAZYAM010000016.1:0-5664 GCA_964645575.1 uncultured Ignavibacteriaceae bacterium | reverse complement strand
ACAAAAGTACTTTGCGCTAGCCATGTCCCACTTTTTTAACGGGGCTACACCCCGTTTATTACTTCTTTATCTTAATATAGCAAACGATTGCAGGAAAATCAATTTAGCGCTAAAACGTTTTTAAGTCTCTCGAAATTCTCTTTGAACCAATTCCGCAATCTCATTCCAGTTAGTCTTTTCGTTCACCGCAATCCATCGAATTCGTTTATCGGCTCTAAACCATGTCAATTGGCGCTTTGCAAAATGACGTGTATTCTGTTTAATAAGCCTTACCATCTCCTCTTTAGTCAGTTTTCCTTCGATGAAATCGAATGCTTCTTTATAACCGACCGTGTTTAAGGCGTTCATGCCGGAGAGATATCCCCGGGCTATCAATTCCCGGACTTCTTCAACTAATCCTTTTTCCACCATCTCATCTACGCGTTGATTGATGCGGTCATATAGAGTCCTGCGTTCCCACTCAAGGCCGTATTGCAGAACCTCAAACGAAGCTTTTGATTCCTGAATTGAATGTAAATCAGAAATCGGTTTACCGGTTGCATAATATACTTCCAGTGCACGAACTACCCGCCGCACTTTTGTTGCATCCATTTTTGCTGCAGAAACAGGATCTGCTCGCTTCAATTTTTCAAACAACGGCTGAGCGCCTGATTCTTTTGCTTCCCGTTCAAGCTTTTCGCGAATTTCCGGATCCTTTCCGGGCCCATCAAAGAATCCATCTATGATTGCACGAATATATAATCCTGAACCTCCAACGATAATCGGTTTAACTCCCTGTTGCAACAGCTTTTCAATTTTTTCCCGGGCCTGCTGCCCGTATTCGGCGGCATTATATTCCTGATCCGTATCAAGAATGTCAATAAAATGATGATGGATGCGTTGGAGTTCTTCAGGCGCAGGTTTTGCTGTACCGATATTAAGTAATCTATAGATTTGCCGTGAGTCAGCACTAATAATTTCGCCATGCAGTTTTTCTGCAAGAAGGATTGAAAGCGTTGTCTTCCCCGATGCTGTCGGACCTACGATTGCAAGTACTTGCGGCATCCTGATATCTCTAAAATTAAATCTCTGAGATGTATTCCAATTCTATTTTTCATTCCATCCTTCTTTTCCGATTAGAGGAACAAATTTGAATCCATGCGCATCCGCCGATTCAAATCTTTCTCCTATCCGTATTATCACTCTAATAGACTGCACCTCCAAATCTCCGACAGGAATCACCATTCTCCCGCCGTCGGCAAGCTGGTCAAGCAGCGGTTGAGGAACTTCAGGCGCTGCTGCAGTCACAATAATACCGTCGTACGGTGCATACTCGCTCCATCCTACCGTTCCGTCGCCGCATCGGGTCGCTACCCGGTAACCTAGTTTTTCAAGTAGCTTTCTTGCCTGCAAATGCAACTTCATATGCCGTTCAATCGTGAATACACGGCATCCCATCTCGGCAAGAACAGCGGCTTGATAACCGGACCCGGTACCGATTTCCAATACCTTCGAACCTTCCCCCACCTTCAGTTTTTCCGTTTGAAACGCAACTGTGTACGGCTGCGAAATTGTCTGCCCGCTTGCAATAGGCAGCGCGCTGTCGTCATATGCACGATTAACAAATGCAGGCAGTACAAATTGTTCGCGCTCTACATGCTGGATCGCCTTTAATAGAAGTTCATCTTTAATTCCCCGCTGTTTCAACAGCGCGATCATATCCTTCCGTTCTTGTTCAAATCGAGTCATGAATATTTCCGCAAAAGCACTTTAATAAAATTCATAGTCGTTGCCCAATGTGTCATGTAACTCTTCTCGCTTCCGTATACAGTGGATACAGGAACGAATTCTATTTTATATTTTTGAAGCGCCGCCTTAATAAGAAATTCTGTTTCCGCTTCATAGCCGTATGATTCAAGCGTAATATTTTCAATAACTCCTTTGCTAATCAATCTGAAACCACACTGGCTGTCTTTAATCTTGATTCCTGTCTTTAAACTCACTAATACAGATGTCAACGTGTTAGACAGAATGCGGTGCACCGGCATCTTAGTTCCTCTTCTTTCACGCCATCCAATGACAATATCCGCATTTGTCTTTTTTTGTATGTTAAAGAACTTTTGAATATCATCCGGCTGATGCTGTAAATCTGCGTCCATCGTAAGTACAAATTCAACGTCTTTTTCGTTTTTTAGAAAATCAAAACCTGTTTGAAGAGCCGCTCCTTTTCCGCAATTTTTATCGTGTCGAAGAACAGTTGCTCCAATTGAACTCGCAATTTCCGCCGTATTGTCTACTGAACCATCATCAACAATAACAATCCTTATGTCTCCTATCGAACTACGCAGCCGGCTTACTAATTCCTCCAAATAGGATCCGGCATTATATGCCGGTATGAGTACGGAGGCTGCTCGTATGATCGAATCCATTTTATGAAACCGTATTGATATTTTGGGATTTCAACACATCAGTTACCATTGCTACTCGTTTCATTTCTTTCACATCATGTACGCGGATAATATTTGCACCGTTTAAAATAGCGCTTGTCACAACTGCTGCTGTACCTTCTATCCTTTCGTTTGCCGGTAAATTAAGAATTGCTCCGATAAAAGCTTTTCGCGACGGTCCCAGCAGCAGCGGACAACCTAAAGAAGTGAAAGATTTTAATTCCCGGAGGAGTTGAATATTATGTTCGAATTTTTTTCCAAATCCAATTCCAGGATCAATGATCACCTGTTCTATTCCCGCTTTTTTTACCATCGATATCCGTCCACTGAGATAGTGCTTTACTTCATTTTTAACGTTATCGTAAGTCGGATTCTCCTGCATCGTCTTCGGCGCGCCTTTCATATGCATAAGAATAACGGTTGCCCGATGCTTCGCAGCTATAGACAACATCCTTGCATCATGTGTCATAGCACTGACGTCATTCACGATAACAGCTCCGGCTTGCAGTGCGGCTTCCGCCGTTTCCGATTTATAGGTATCTATAGAGATAGGGACATTAATTTTCCTTGACAATTCTTTAATAACCGGAACAATTCTTCGAGTTTCCTCTTCGACAGAAACCGGATCCGAGCCCGGCCGTGTTGATTCACCGCCGACATCGATAAAATCTGCACCATTTTCTACAAGTTTTACTCCATGAGATACTGCTTGTTCGATGTCGAAATATTTACCACCATCGGAAAAGGAATCCGGTGTTACATTTAAAATTCCCATTATATAAGTGCGCGATGCAAGATTGTATTCAACATCTCCAAAGCGATAAAGATATCCGGGATTAATTTTAATTGCAGAATTATCTACTGCCATAATAGTCTAATAAGCGTAATACCGACAGCATTTACTCCCCACACCATATTTGCCGGCTGTTTCTCTGTCGTCAATGCAGGAATATCGAGTGATGAGTGATAGTATGGCGAATAATTAATATTCACAGAACCAGGATGTCCCTTCCATGCTTTAGAATGCCACCCCTGTGTTTGCTTCATTGATTTCGGTTCGTTCCATGCAGCTGTAAAAACTGTAATCGATGAAATTTCCACTTCCGGTATGCCCAGGCGGCTTATATTTTCCGGAAGAAACATGAAAGAATCGGTTCCGCCTTGAAAAGGAGTTGTCGTCGACTCTTTCCAGAATCCTTTCTTACCTGCATAATCCTCCCCTACCCGTTCAAAATTTTTTAACAACTCATAGTTATGAAGAATATCGTTCCCTTCAAAATAAATGCAGCGCCTTGGCTTGCCATAACCAACCTGGTCGATATTTATCACACCTGCAATTTTTTCCAGATTATCTGAATGACGTTTTACATAACTATTTGATGAATGATTTTCCGAACCCCAAATAATGAATTTGATGCTTTTTTCAGGTAACGTTACTGCTTTATTTTTGACTATCGTTTTTAGAATTCGCGCGATCTCTAACACTGCCGAGACACCCGATGCGTTGTCATCTGCGCCCGGTCCGCCGGAATCGGAATCGCCATGTGCACAAAGAATATAATATTCATCCGTTTTCCCCTTTAATGTTGCAACCGTTGTTTTAGAATTCCTTTTTCGGATTGTCGTCTTTGCCGAATATTGAACAACAATCCGCGTTCCTTTTTCCAATTCCTCCAGCAATAACCGTCCTGCATTGTTCGAGATATTGAATACCGGGATAGGGTTTTTATTTGTTTCTTTAAGAGTTGATATCATTGCCCAGTTGGAATAAGCAGTTGTAATATCATTTTGATAGCAAATGATGCAGCATGCGCCGGCATCGGCTAATTCCGCATACATTTTATCAGAAGGATTCCGATCCATCAGAATTGCACCGCCATTTATAGTTCTTGTATCTATATCTTGAATAGATCCGGTAAATGTGAGCTGAACAGTGTCTCTTCTGCCGGAAGGCGAGAATCCCGCCAGCCACTCATGCTGAATAAGTCCGCGCAGCCGTTTTGGCTGAACAATCTTCAACTGCCAGCTGTCGTTCGAGTATGTAAGTTTTTTAGGATCCGATATTATTTCCGGTTTGAATCCGTAGCTTTTGAATTTCTTAAAAACGTATTGTGCGGATTTATCCCCTGATTTTGTCCCGCCGAGCCGGTTTCCCAGTTTAACGAGTTCGCGTACATTTTTTTGAAGGTTTTTCTGGGAAACCCCAGAAATGAATTTTGACTCAGGTGATGATTGTGCTTGAAGCGGCAGCACAATACATAGACAAAGAATGACTATGCGATACAAATAGTATATTTCTCTCATTTAGGAAAGACCAAAGATGATAGTCTTCTATTCATTTGATATAATATAATACCAAATTCTTCCGAGAGGAGCAATCGTATCCATACAAAACGTAATCCTTAAAATAGTTATACTCATCTGCTCATAGACTCATCTGCTCATAGTCTCATCTGCTCATAGTCTCATCTGCTCATAGACTCATCTGCTCATAGACTCATAGACTCATTGGCTTATCGGCTCAATGGCTCTGTTGCTTTTTCCTCTAAAACTCATTATTCTTGTTATGTGATTTTATCAGCCTTGCTTCTCTACGACAGAATTATAAAAATATTTATGCAATATTTTTGAATGGGTTCTTGCATACATTACGTCATTCTTTTGCTACACATCTTCTTGAACAAGGGACGGATTTGAGGTACATTCAGGAGTTACTAGGGCATTCAACCCGTGAGATAATATGGAATTAAAATCATCAATGGATTATTTTTATGTTTACGTTCTTCAATCTGAAAAAGATCGAGAATTTTATACCGGTTATTCTTCAGACCTGAATCAAAGAATAGAACAGCATAATAGCGGAAAAGTATATTCTACAAGAAATCGTTTTCCTCTTAAACTGGTATATTACGAAGCATGCCTTAACCGACAGGATGCAACAAGACGTGAAAAATACTTAAAAACTTCCTGGGGAAAACGATATATAAAAAACAGATTAAAAGAATATCTCACGGGTTAAAGTTCAAAGACAACTGAAATATACACGCATGTATGAAAGCGATCACTCGAAATAATTAAGAGTCCGCTTGACCGTCTGGCAGATCAGGTGTCGATTTCGGAAAAAAATAAAGAAATACTTAAAATAGATAAAAAATAATAACAGTTTATCCCGCTAAGCGGGACAATATTGCGTATAGCCAAATGTTGCGGCGCGGGCTGTCGCCCTCGTTGCGCGAAA
>CAZYAM010000015.1:0-38109 GCA_964645575.1 uncultured Ignavibacteriaceae bacterium | reverse complement strand
TAATCGGAAGAGAAGTAGCAAATCTTGTAAACGAACAGCAGGAGCCGGGATATTACAAGAAAACTTTTGATGCGAGCAAGTATGCCAGCGGTATGTATGTTTATCGGCTTGTTGCCAAAGACGGACAAAATAATCAGCATACGTTTCAGAAGAAAATGGTATTAGTGAAATAGGGAAGTCGATCCGCTAAAAAAGGCGGGTAAGGGAGTATTTGAAAAGTACAAACATTTCTTAAAAAGCTATCATAATCAGGTTATTTCAAATTACCTGTGTAAAATAGGCTCCTATTTTAATAATTTTTTAAAAAGTTCCATTGACTATCAGCAAATTTTTTCTATATTTATAATCTGGCAATTCGGCGTACCGGGCGATTCACCTGTATTATCGAGGTCCTTGGTTTACTGCGATTGTTGTCGTGCAAAATCGCAGGGGGGTTGAGTATATCGCTTGGGGTACATATGCTGGCGTAGCTCAGCTGGTAGAGCAGCTGATTTGTAATCAGCAGGTCATCGGTTCGAGTCCGATAGCCAGCTCAGGCAGAGTTGTCGGGCAGGTAGCGAAGCGGTCAAACGCATCAGACTGTAAATCTGACGGCTCATGCCTTCGAAGGTTCGAATCCTCCCCTGCCCACGGAGATGAAATGGGGAGGGGTTAGTTGTTTGTGTTTTTTGACAGATAAAATATTTAGCGAGCTGGGATTGTATAAACGCGGGAGTAACTCAGTTGGTAGAGTCACAGCCTTCCAAGCTGTTGGTCGCGGGTTCGAGTCCCGTCTCCCGCTCCACAGTGTCTGAGCGCTTGCGTAGCTCAGTTGGTAGAGCACTTCCTTGGTAAGGAAGAGGTCATCGGTTCAATCCCGATCGCAAGCTCGAATATGTTAGGAAGAATAAGGAACGGTTATGCGAGACATTATTACTTTAGAATGCACGAGTTGTAAACGGCGTAATTATTCTACGACAAAGAATAAAAAGAAACAGACCGGGCGGGTCGAGTACAAGAAATATTGCCCGTGGTGCAATAAGCGGACACCGCATAAAGAAACCAAGTAACGAATTTTGCATTCTGATGTATACTCAAATTGAGAGACGCACTCGAGTTATTCAATCAATTAAACAAATGGGTCTGCACCTGCACAGAGAGCAAAAATGATGATACGTCAGTAGCTCAATTGGCAGAGCAGCGGTCTCCAAAACCGCAGGTTGGGGGTTCGACTCCCTCCTGACGTGCATAATCACTCAAAAATATTAAGGAAGATATTGAGCGATGAAAGAGAAAATTATAAATTTCTTTAGCGATGTTGCAAAAGAGATGGAAAAGGTAACCTGGCCGTCGCGCGAGGAACTTGTGGAATCCACAAAAGTTGTCATCATTGTTTCATTGCTTATAGCGGTTTTTTGCTGGGTTGTGGACTTTGCAGTAAGCGGAGTTCTTAAAGCGATTTTGAAATCTTGAAGGATAGACATTGGATAAGCGCTGGTATGTAGTCCGAACGTATTCCGGACACGAAGCCAAGGTTAAGAATTACCTGGACTCGGAGATTGTACGAATAGGTTTGCAGGAGAAAATTTCGAATGTATTAATTCCCTCGGAAAAAGTGTTTGAGATTAAGGATGGGAAAAAGAAATCGAAGGTGAAGAATTTTTTCCCGGGGTACATACTTGTTGAGGCGGTATTAGATAAAGAGACAAATCACGTCATTCTTGAAGCTCCGTCGGTGATGGGATTCGTGCCTGACAAAAATAATCCGGCCGCATTACAACCGGATGAAGTACGGCGTCTGATCGGCAAGATGGAACAGAAGGAAGAGACTCAGATCGTCGATATTCCGTTCCATGTAGGTGAAGCTGTGAAAGTGACCGACGGTCCGTTTAATAATTTCAACGGATTCGTTCAGGGAGTTAACTACGAAAAACTTAAAGTGAAAGTGATGGTTAGTATCTTCGGGCGCAAAACACCGATAGAACTTGATTTTTCACAAGTAGAGATAGAAAAGTAATCAGAGTATTCTGTAATCATAATGTAAGGTATTAACATGGCAAAGAAGGTAGCGGGTTTCATTAAACTGCAAATTCCTGCCGGTCAGGCAAATCCTGCACCTCCGGTAGGGCCGGCCCTGGGTCAAAAGGGCGTCAACATCATGGAATTCTGTAAACAGTTTAATGCCAGAACGAAAGAGCAGCAGGGACTTATTATTCCTGTGGTTATTACGGTGTTCAGTGATAAATCGTTTTCATTCATCACAAAAACTCCCCCTGCAGCGACATTATTAGTAAAAGCTGCAAAGCTGGAAAAGGGTTCCGGTGAACCGAACCGTAATAAAGTCGGCAAAGTGACAAAAAATCAAGTCCGTGAAATTGCGGAATTGAAAATGCCGGATTTGAATGCGGCAGACATTAATTCGGCGATGACTATGGTTGCCGGTACTGCCCGCAGTATGGGCATCACGGTTGAAGAATAAGATTGTTCGAGATGGAGTGAGAGAATGAAACAGTACAGTAAAAGATTCAGAGCCGTAGCAAAAAAAGTTCAACCGAAGAACTATACAATCAATGATGCGGTGGAGGTGGTAAAACAAACAGCTTCAGCAAAGTTCGCCGAAGCGGTTGATATCGCTGTTCGACTTGGCCTTGACCCGAAGAAAGCAGATCAGGCGCTTAGAGGAACAGTATCATTACCGCATGGTATTGGAAAAGAAGTCCGTGTTCTTGTCATTGCTAAACCGCCAAAGGATGAAGAAGCCAAAGCTGCAGGTGCGGATCATGTAGGGTACAAAGACTACCTGGAAAAGATACAGCAGGGTTGGGCGGATGTCGATGTTATTATTGCGACACCGGATGTTATGGGCGACCTCGGAAAGCTTGGAAAAATTCTTGGTCCGCGCGGTTTAATGCCGAATCCAAAAAGCGGAACGGTGACGACGGATGTAGGTAAAGCAGTGAAGGAAGTGAAGGCCGGCAAGATTGAATTCCGTGTTGAGAAAGCGGGAATTGTTCATGCAACAGTCGGCAAGGCGGCATTTGAAAAAGAAAAATTAGTTGAGAACATTCATTCATTTCTCAGTACGATTATAAGATTAAAGCCGGCAACAGCAAAAGGTCAGTATGTTAAGAGTATCGCCATTTCCACAACAATGGGACCTGGTGTGCATATCGACCGCACTGAAACCGGAATACATTAAAAATAGAATTTACGCACTCATGTTCTCGTAAATCATTGAATGCTCCGTTAGTTACGGAGGCTTCTCATTCAATAATAAGAACTAACATACAAAGGTAAAACATGAAACGCAGTGAGAAAGAGGCGATTGTAGCCGAAGTTGCTGCTAAAGCTGCGCGAGCTATTGCGATGTACTTCGCAGATTTTTCCAGACTCACGGTAGAGGAAGAAACAGAAATGCGCCGTGAATTCCGGAAATCCGGAGTCGAGTACAACGTAGTGAAAAATACGCTCGCACGGAAAGCTCTTCAACAACTTACCGGATATGATCGATTATACGATAAGCTCGTTGGCCCGACAAGTATTGCATTTTCATACGACGATCCGTCGGCACCGGCGAAGGTTATTAAGAAGTATTCCGAGAAATTAGGAAAGTTCAAACTTAAAGCTGCTGTTGTCGAAAAACAAATCTACGATGCTGCAAAATTAAATGAACTTGCGAACATGCCGTCGCGAAAGGATCTAATCGCTGCAATTCTCGGGAGCTTGCAATCACCTGCTTCAGGCATCGTTGGCGCGATCAATGCAGTTGCTCGTGATCTTGTCTATGTTCTCGATGCGATTGAGAAGAAGAAGGCGGCTTAGTTTTGAATTTGATAACTATTATTTAAAGGAGAATTACCATGTCAGTCGTTGCTGAAATTGTTGAAAAGATAGAAAAACTTACAATGCTTGAAGCTTCGGAATTAAAGAAAGCACTCGAAGAGAAGTTTGGTGTTACTGCCGCTGCCCCGATGATGATGGGTGCAGTCATGCAGGCTGGCGCAGCCGATCCAGCCGCTGCTGTGGAAGAACAAACGGAGTTCAATGTTGAATTGAAAAGCGCAGGCGCTCAGAAAATTAATGTCATCAAAGTCGTACGTGCGGCAACCGGTCTTGGTTTAAAAGAAGCCAAAGATCTTGTGGATGGCGCACCAAAGATTGTAAAAGAAAGCCTTTCGAAAGACGATGCTGAAAAGTTAAAGAAGGAACTCGAAGAAGCAGGAGCTACCATCGAGCTCAAATAAATTAAGCAGCAAGTTCATCATGGACTTAGCAAGCGGGAATCTTGTTGAGATTATGATGGATGCATAGGTCGCTAAGCCGATGGCTCGCCTTTTAAAGAGGCAATAGAACCATCGGCTTATGCCGTCTAAAGGCGCGCATAAAGCGGTAATTTTGTGAAAGTTCTTTTTCATTTGAAATTGATGTATCAACCATCAAGGTTGAATTTAACAACTTCATATTAACAAGGAGTGGTTCCTTTGAAAAACCAATCCAACGGTTCTCAAGAACGTGTATTGTTTGCACGTATCCCATCGGTCATCGAAACGCCGGATCTTCTGAACGTCCAGATTGACTCGTTTGACAATTTTCTTCAAGCTGATACACCTCCGCATCGAAGGAAAAAGCTCGGCTTGCAGCAGGTATTTGAAATGAATTTCCCGATCAGCGATGCGCGGGAAAATTTTCTTCTCGAGTTTGCAGAGTACTATGTTGAAAAGCCTAAGTATTCAATTATCGAGTGCCAGGAACGCGGATTGACATTTGCTGTTCCGTTAAAAGCGCAGCTCCGGCTTTCTTCAAAGAAAGAAGGCGGAAAAGAATTTGTCGACACGATAGAACAGGAGGTATATCTCGGCAATCTTCCTGCAATGACACATCGCGGAACGTTCATTATTAACGGTGCAGAACGCGTAGTGGTTAGTCAGCTTCATCGATCTCCCGGCGTCTTTTTCGGTGAATCGGTGCATCCGAACGGCACTATGATGTATTCTGCGCGTATTATTCCATTCCGCGGATCGTGGGTGGAATTTGCTACCGATATCAATAATGTCATGTATGCTTATATCGATAGAAAGAAAAAATTTCCCGTCACGACATTATTGCGTGCGCTTGGTTATTCAACCGATGACGATATTCTTGATTTGTTCGGACTTGTCGAAGAGATCGATATAGCAAAAGTCGACTTAAAAGACTATATCGATAGAAAAGTATGCAGCGATGTATTTGATAAAAAAACAGGCGAAGTATTTATTAATAAAGATTCCAAGCTTACCGACGAACATATTAAGCATATCAAAAAAGCAAATATTAAAAAGCTACGGCTGTTAAAAACCGATGAAGCATCCTCAGGCTCTGTGATTGCAAATACTATTTTAAAAGATGCCGCCCGTTCTTCCGAAGATGCACTTGAAGCAATTTATACTCAGCTGCGTTCCGGTGAAGCGCCGGATTTAGACACTGCAAAGAACCTTATTGATCGATTGTTCTTCAATCCTAAGCGATATGATCTCGGTGATGTAGGCCGGCATAGGATGAATATCAAACTTAACCTGAATATACCGGAAAATGTAACGACATTGACGAAAGATGATATTATTGCCATCATCAAATACTTGATTGATATGCAGCAAGGCAAGCGGGCAGTTGATGACATCGATCACCTCGGGAATCGCCGCGTGCGAACGGTTGGCGAACAGCTTGCACAGCAATTCAATATCGGCTTATCACGTATGACGCGCACTATTCGCGAACGAATGAACTTGCGTGATGCTGAAACAATCACACCGCAGGATTTGGTGAATGCGCGGACGATCACAAGCGTTATCAATGCTTTTTTCGGCACTAATCAGCTTTCGCAATTTCTCGATCAAACAAATCCATTAGCAGAGATGACGCACAAACGGCGTGTTTCCGCACTCGGTCCCGGCGGCTTGACGCGCGAACGCGCCGGGTTCGAAGTTCGTGACGTGCATTATACGCATTACGGCAGACTTTGCCCGATTGAAACACCTGAAGGTCCGAACATCGGTTTGATTTCTTCGCTTTGCATCCATGCGCGTATCAATGATTTTGGTTTTATCGAAACACCGTATCGAAAAGTCAAAAACGGCAAGGTTATCGAAGAAATAGAATTCCTGACAGCAGAACGTGAAGACGAAGTAACTATTGCTCAGGCGAATACAATACTGGATGAACGGGGCCGTTTCCTTGAAGAAAAGATTAAGGCAAGATTCCAAAGCGACTATCCGGTTACGGAACCTGATAAAATCCAATATATGGACGTTGCAACGAACCAGATTGTCAGCGCAGCTGCTGCATTAATTCCATTCCTTGAACATGACGATGCTAACCGTGCTTTAATGGGATCGAATATGCAGCGCCAGGCTGTTCCGTTATTACAGCCTGAAGCGCCGGTTGTCGGCACAGGATTGGAAGAGACTATCGCACGTGATTCACGTACTATAATCGTTGCTGAACGCAACGGCATTGTTGAATCTGTCAATGGCGACAATATTGTCGTATTATATGATATTGACGAGAACAGTAATGAGGCGATTATCAGTTTCGACGACAAGCGTCGGGTAGAATATAAACTCACTAAATTCCTCCGTACAAATCAAGATACCTGTATTAACCAAAAACCGGTTGTAAGGGAAGGCCAGCGTTTCAAGAAAAACGATGTCCTGGTTGATGGCTGTGCGACTGACGGCGGAGAACTTGCTCTTGGCAGGAATATTCTTGTAGCGTTTATGCCATGGCGCGGATATAACTTTGAAGATGCTATTATCGTCAGTAAACGTATTGTAGCGGAAGATGTTTTTACATCCGTTCATGTTGAAGAGTTTGAATTGCAGGTCCGGGATACGAAGCGCGGCGAAGAAGAACTTACACGGGAAATTCCGAATGTCAGTGAAGAAGCGACGAAAGACCTTGACGAAAACGGAGTTGTTCGTATCGGTGCGGAAGTTTATGAAGGCGATATTCTTATTGGTAAGATCACACCAAAAGGTGAAACCGATCCGACACCGGAAGAGAAACTGCTAAAAGCGATTTTCGGTGAAAAAGCCGGCGATGTAAAAGACGCTTCACTAAAGGCGCCTCCGGGTATGAAAGGTATTGTCATCTCAACGAAACTTTTCAGCCGCAAGAAGAAGGATACAGAGAGCAAGAAAGAAGACAAGAAGAAACTGGAATCGCTTGAACGTTTGCGGCGCAAGGAGATCAAAGATCTGCATGAGAAGCTTGGACGCAAGCTGGATCAGGTGCTTGAAGGTGAAAAATCTGCCGGTATCCGGAATACGGATGGAGAAATTATCATCCGAGCCGGTGTCTCGTTTAAAGAGGACACATTCCAAAAAATGGAAGATCTGGATAAACTCGATTATAATCAGGAGTGGGTCGATGAAAAGCGGAAGCAGAATATAATAGTCCATATCTATGAAAATTTCCGCCAGAAGATGAGCGAAATAGAAGAGCTTTATCGCCATGAGAAAAATAAAATACAACTTGGAGACGAATTAGCTCCGGGTATCGTACAGCTTGCAAAGGTCTATGTCGCGAAAAAGCGCAAGCTTCAAGTAGGCGATAAGATGGCCGGTCGTCATGGAAATAAAGGTGTCGTTTCTACTATCGTACCGGTAGAAGATATGCCGTTCCTTCCTAACGGAAATCCGGTCGACATAGTTCTGAATCCATTGGGTGTGCCGTCTCGAATGAATTTGGGACAATTATTCGAAGTAGCTCTCGGTTGGGCAGGAATAAAGCTGGGCGTCAATTTTGCATCGCCGATCTTCGATGGTGCAAAATGGGAAGAAGTACAGGAATGGCTGGAAAAAGCCGGAATCAGTAAAACTTCAAAAACAGTACTTATTGACGGACGATCTGGAGAGCCGTTTGATCAGGAAGTTACAGTCGGATATCTATATATGATGAAGTTGTCGCATATGGTAGACGATAAAATTCACGCTCGTTCTATTGGACCATACTCACTCATCACGCAGCAGCCGCTGGGTGGTAAAGCGCAATTTGGCGGCCAGCGTTTTGGAGAGATGGAAGTGTGGGCACTTGAAGGATACGGTGCGGCGAATATTTTACAGGAAATACTTACTGTAAAATCCGATGATGTGATGGGCCGCGCGAAAGTATATGAAGCCATTGTAAAAGGCGAGAACCTTTCAGAGCCCAATGTGCCTGAATCGTTCAACGTGCTCGTTCGCGAGCTGCAGGGACTTGGTCTGGAAGTGAAGATTGAATGATGGTGATGCACGCTGGTTAAAAGCAGTCATTACTCATCCAATAAAGAACATAGTTTGATGGAGGCAATATGCCTTATACAGAATTAGCAACAAAAAAAGCATTTAACAAAATAACAATAAGCCTTGCATCGCCGGATATGATCTTGAGCCGGTCGCACGGTGAAGTAACAAAACCGGAGACGATTAATTATAGATCGTTCCGTCCCGAGAAGGACGGATTATTCTGCGAAAAGATATTCGGTCCGGTTCGCGATTGGGAATGTCATTGTGGAAAGTACAAGCGCATCCGTTATAAAGGTATTACATGCGATCGATGCGGCGTCGAAGTGACGCAAAAGAGTGTACGCCGTGAACGACAGGGACACATAGCACTGGCGGTCCCCGTAGTACATATTTGGTATTTCCGCTCTGTACCCAGTAAAATCGGCACAATTCTTGGAATAGCCGGTAAAGAACTTGAAAAGATCATTTATTATGAATCCTATGTTGTTGTCAATCCGGGTACGACCGGTTTACAGCAGTTCAATTTGATATCCGAGGATCAGTATCTTGAAGTTCTTTCTTCGCTCCCGGAAGAGAATCAGGAACTTGACGACAACGATCCAAAAAAGTTTATCGCAAAAATGGGCGGTGATGCGATAAAGGATTTATTAAGACGTGTGAATGTGGAAGATCTTGCAGCAGAATTACGGGCGCAGCTTGCAACCGAAACCTCGGTCCAGAAAAAACAAGATGCACTTAAACGTTTGCGTGTTGTTGAAGCGTTCCGCATACCGGAAAGCGATATTTCGAATAAACCGGAGTGGATGATATTGGATGTTATTCCGGTTATTCCACCGGAATTGCGTCCTTTGGTTCCATTAGAAGGCGGACGTTTTGCAACATCAGATCTGAATGATTTATACAGGCGTGTTATCATCCGTAATAATCGATTGAAACGCCTCATCGAGATTAAAGCGCCGGAAGTAATTTTACGCAATGAAAAACGAATGCTGCAGGAAGCGGTTGATTCGCTTTTTGACAACTCGCGTCGTGTTAATGCTGTTCGTTCCGACAATAATCGGGCACTGAAATCTCTCTCGGATATGCTTAAAGGGAAGCAAGGGCGTTTCCGCCAGAACCTGCTTGGTAAGCGCGTTGATTATTCCGGCCGTTCGGTTATTGTTGTTGGGCCTGAATTGTATTTGCACCAATGCGGTTTACCGAAGGATATGGCAGTTGAGTTATTCAAACCGCATATTATCCGAAAACTCATCGAACGCGGTATGGTTAAAACGGTGAAGAGTGCAAAGAAAATGGTAGACAAAAAAGGTCCGGATGTATGGGATATCCTGGAAAATATTATCGATGGACATCCGGTAATGTTGAACCGCGCTCCGACATTACACCGCCTCGGCATTCAAGCATTCCAACCGGTACTGGTTGAAGGCAGAGCTATTCGCGTTCATCCGATGGTCTGCACGGCATTTAACGCAGACTTTGACGGCGACCAGATGGCAGTTCATATACCGCTTTCGTACGAAGCACAGCTGGAAGCTCGTATGCTGATGCTTTCAAGTCATAATATTCTTTCGCCTGCAAGCGGTTCCCCTATTGTTAAGCCGACACAGGATCAGGTGCTCGGTTGTTACTATCTTACAAAATCAAAAGCGGGCGACATAGGAGAAGGAAAAACATTTTTTTCACCTAAGGAAGTTATTGTCGCGTATGATCAGGGCAGGATCGGATTGCACGCAAGGATTAAGGTGCGAATCAAAGATGAATTGATTGAAACGACGACAGGCCGCACTATCTTCAATCAAATCGTTCCGCCGGAACTCCCGTTTGTGAATGAATTGCTTAACAATAAACGTCTTGTACAAATCATATCAACGGTATTCCGCCGCTGCGGCAATCTGGTCACTGCAAATTTCCTTGACCAACTGAAGATGCTCGGATTTACCTATGCAACCAAAGGCGGCCTTTCTGTTTCTATCGGTGATGTCGTAATTCCGAAAGAGAAAATTGACCTGGTTATTAAAGCGCAGAAAGATGTAGAGAATGTAGAATCACAATACTTCCGAGGTTTCATTACTAACGGCGAGCGCTACAATAAGGTAATTGATATCTGGACGCGAGTTACCAGCAGGATTGCAGATAGATTATTTGAAGCTTTGCAGCGTGATCGTGATGGATTCAACTCTCTTTATATGATGGTCGATTCCGGTGCGCGAGGTTCGAAGGAACAGGTCCGTCAGCTTGCAGGTATGCGCGGATTAATGGCGAAACCGCAAAAGAGCATGTCGGGTGCAACAGGAGAACTGATCGAGAATCCGATCATTGCAAATTTCCGTGAAGGCCTGTCGATTCTTGAGTATTTTATTTCGACGCATGGCGCGCGAAAAGGTCTTGCCGATACGGCATTGAAGACAGCCGATGCAGGGTATCTTACACGCCGGCTCGTCGATGTCGCTCAGGATGCGATCATTGGTGAAATCGATTGTGGAACAATCAAAGGTGTGTCAACTAACGCACTAAAAGAAGCCGAAGATATTAAAGAGCCGTTAACCGAACGTATTCTTGGACGCGTCTCTCTTCAAGATATAATTGATCCAATTTCAAATGAGATTATTGTCCGTGGGGGCGAACTTATTGACGAGGATAAAGCACAGCAGATTTCCGAGACTTCTATCGAAACGGTAATTATTCGATCGGTGCTCACATGCGACTCTCGCCGCGGCGTTTGCGCAAAATGTTATGGCCGCGATCTTACAACAGGAAACCTTGTAGAGCCCGGTATGGCGGTAGGTGTTATAGCTGCACAATCGATTGGTGAACCCGGCACACAATTAACATTACGCACTTTCCATACAGGTGGAACGGCGAGCCTTATTGCTGCACAATCACAGGTCGTTTCGAAATTTGATGGATTTATAAAATACTCCGGTATTAAATTCATCGAGTTCAAAAAAGAAGGCGACAGCAGGTTGATGGTTTCAGGACGAAGCGGTGTCATAAATGTATTAGATAATGATAATCGAATTCTGACAAAATATGATGTACCATATGGCGCGACACTGTTGGTTCGAGATAATGCAAAGGTTGCAAAAGGCGAACTTGTCTACGAATGGGACCCATACAACGCGGTGATTGTTTCTGAACATAGCGGCATCATTCAATATGTTGATATGAAAGAGAAAGTTACTTATCGAGAAGAGCCGGATGAACAGACGGGACACATTCAGAAAGTAGTTATTGACAGCCGTGAAAAAACTCTTATTCCTGCTATTGCAATAATAAACAAGAAGGGTCAGAAGGTTGCATCGTATCCTATTCCCACGCGTGCTCATGTCAATGTTGATGACGGAGAGGAAATACAGGCAGGTTCGATACTAGTTAAGATCCCTCGCGATATAGGCAAAACGCGCGATATCACCGGCGGTTTACCGCGCGTAACGGAGCTTTTTGAAGCGCGGCATCCGAATGACCCGGCAGTTGTTGGCGAAATTGACGGAACAGTTACTATCGGTCAGCCAAAACGCGGTTCGAGAGAAGTGTTTATTGAAAGCGCAGACGGCAAGGACAAGCGTACCTATCTTATTCAGCTTGGGAAGCACCTTTTAGTTCAGGAAGGTGATTTGATCAGAGCAGGCGAACGCTTATCTGCAGGCTCGATTGATCCTCATGATGTGCTCCGCATTAAAGGAACGACGGCGGTACAGGAATATTTAGTGAATGAAATTCAAGAAGTCTATCGGATGCAGGGTGTAAAGATTAATGACAAGCATATTGAAGTCATCGTGCGGCAAATGATGCAGAAGGTCAGGATCGCAGATCAGGGTGACACAAAATATCTTGAAGGTGATCACGCAGATAAAAGTCAATTGCATGACGAAAATGAAAGCCTTATTGATAAAGTTGTTATCGTCAACAAGGGCGATTCAAAACTGAAGAATGGTCAATTAGCATCCAAGAAGATTGTACGTGAAGTGAATATGGATCTAAAAAAGAGATCTAAAAAAGTTGCCGAATTTCGTGATGCTTTACAGGCCACATCAGATCCTATCCTTTTAGGTATCACGCAGGCATCTCTTACAACGGAAAGCTGGATATCTGCGGCTTCGTTCCAGGAAACTACAAAAGTATTGACCGACGCGGCAATTGCAGGAAAGAACGATTTCCTTCTTGGTCTGAAAGAAAACGTTATAATGGGTCATCTAATTCCGGCCGGAACAGGACAGAAGAAATTCAAAGATATTATTGTAACTGCACCGGAATCGGAGATATCCGAGACCGAAGTGGAAGAGGTTCCTAAAGAAACTATTTTTACAGATGTTGAAACAAAGAGACCTAAACGAAAAATTAAAGTTATAGATTAATTTTTATTGATCAATAAGATGTTTAGCATTGACTTATAAGTTAAAAAACAGTACATTAAAAAATATGTACTTCATGTAAAAATAATGTTTTTTTGGAGAGTGTAGAATTGCCGACCGTAAATCAACTTATTAAAGAAAGTCGGGAAAAGGTGATGTGGAAAAGTAAGTCGCCGGCTCTCGATGGCAATCCTCAAAAAAGAGGAGTATGCACGCGTGTATATACGACAACGCCTAAAAAGCCCAATTCGGCGTTGCGCAAAGTTGCGCGTGTTCGTCTAACGAACGGGATTGAAGTTACGGCATATATTCCCGGCGAAGGGCACAATCTTCAAGAGCATTCTATCGTTCTTATTAGAGGCGGAAGAGTTAAGGATTTACCTGGTGTACGTTACCATATTATTCGCGGCACGTTAGATACTCAAGGCGTGCAGGATCGGAAACAAGGACGTTCAAAATACGGAGCTAAGAAGCCAAAGCAGCAAGCTTAATTATTAAAGCATGAGAAAGAAAAGAGCCATAAATCGGCGTGTAACACCGGATCCAAAGTTCGGTGATGAGCTTATTTCCAGATTTGTAAATAGTGTTTTGCAGGATGGAAAAAAGAATGTAGCACGTACAATCGTTTACGATGCCCTGGAACAAATAGGGCAAAAAACAGACAAGAATCCGTTAGATATATTTAAGAAAGCAGTGGATAATGCTTCTCCGCTCATTGAAGTAAGAGCACGAAGAGTTGGCGGTGCAACCTATCAGGTGCCTACAGAAGTTCGTCTCGAGCGACGAACCGCTCTCGCAATTCGTTGGCTGATTAATTACGCCCAAGAACGCTCGGATAAATCGATGTCGCGAAAACTTGCGGCAGAATTGCTTGCTGCGTCTTCTGGTGAAGGCGGTGCGGTGAAGAAAAAAGAAGACGTACACCGTATGGCTGAAGCTAATAAAGCTTTCGCACATTTCAGGTGGTAGAGTTTTAATATTTTGTTTTATGTAACTAACCTATATTATCGGCGAATGCTGATTCTATTGGCGGGAGCATCTGTATTATTTATGTCTCGTGATTATTCTTTAGGAAAAACTAGAAACATCGGTATTATGGCGCACATTGATGCCGGTAAGACGACTACAACGGAGCGTATTCTGTTTTATACTGGTCGGTTGCATCGCCTTGGTGAAGTTCATGACGGCGCTGCGGCCATGGATTGGATGGAACAGGAAAAGGAACGCGGTATCACGATTACAAGTGCTGCAACGACATGTTTCTGGCGAGACCATATGATCAATATAATTGATACTCCAGGTCACGTTGATTTTACAATTGAAGTCGAGCGTTCGCTTCGCGTGCTCGATGGCGCTGTCGCTTTATTCTGTTCGGTCGGCGGTGTAGAACCGCAATCCGAAACAGTATGGCGGCAGGCCGACAAGTATGGCGTGCCCCGTATTGCATTCGTTAATAAGATGGATCGTGCGGGAGCGGATTTTCTTGTTGTCGTGGATATGATGAAGACTCGTCTAAAGGCAAATGCTGTACCTATACAATTGCCGGTTGGTGAAGGTGATATGTTCGTAGGCATTATAGATTTGATTACTATGAAAGCCCGTATGTATCACGAAGATACACAGGGTGCAACTTGGGATGAAATAAAAATACCAAAAAAATTGATGCCGAAGGCGAATGACTATCGAATCAAGATGCTTGAGGCGGTTGCTGATGAAGATGATAAGCTGCTTGAAAATTATCTTGAAGGGAAAGAGATCCCGGCGGAAGAAGTTCGACGTGTTCTGAGACGCTCTACATTAAAAGGCGATATCATTCCCGTTCTCTGCGGTTCTTCTTTCAAGAATAAAGGCGTTCAGGACTTGATGGACGCGGTTGTGGATTTATTGCCGTGTCCCCTGGATATAAACAACGGAGAAATTCATGGTCATCATCCGCACCGTCACGACGATGTAGTGCGAAAAGTGAATGATAAGGAAAAGTTTACGGCGCTGGCGTTTAAGATTATGAGCGATCCTTTTGTCGGACGACTAACATATTTCCGTATCTATGCGGGGACACTGTCCGCAGGTTCGTATATCCATAATGTGATCTCTGATAAAAAAGAGAGAATTGCGCGTCTCCTTCGAATGCACGCTAATCACAGAGAAGAAATTCAGGAAGCCTTTGCAGGTGATATTATTGCTGCTATCGGATTAAAGAATACACGTACAGGTGACACGCTGTCAACCGAAGATGATCCAATCGTACTCGAACGGATGGAATTTCCTAAACCGGTTATCGACGTTGCAATTGAACCAAAGACAAAAGCAGACTTGGAAAAAATGGGCGAGGCAATGCAGCGTCTTGCCGAAGAAGATCCGACATTCCGCGTTTCGACTAACGAAGAAACAGGACAAACGATTGTCAGCGGTATGGGCGAGTTACATCTTGAGATTATTATTGACCGGATGAAACGTGAGTTTAAGGTCGAAGCTAATGTCGGTAAACCGCAAGTCGCATATAAAGAAACGATCACCAAGAAAGTAACGGCAGAAGGTAAGTTTATTCGCCAATCCGGTGGACGCGGCCAATTCGGACATGTCTGGATTGATATTGAACCGAATGAAAAAGGCAAAGGTTTTGAATTTGAGAACGATATTGTAGGCGGTTCGGTGCCAAAAGAATATATCAAACCGGTTGAGCAGGGAATTGTCGAAGCTATGCGTAACGGTGTCCTGGCCGGTTATCCTGTTGAAGATATTAAGGTTAGATTATTCGACGGTTCGTTCCATGCAGTCGATTCATCCGAAATGGCATTTAAAATTGCGGGATCTATGGCTTTCCAGGATGGAGCGAAAAAAGCCGGACCGATACTTCTCGAGCCGGTAATGGCAGTTGAAGTCGTGACTCCGGAAGAATATCTTGGTGATGTAATGGGAGATATCAATTCACGCCGCGGTAAGATTGAAGGAATGGGATCCAGAAAAGACGCGCAAGTAGTGACGGCGCATGTGCCGCTTTCAGAGATGTTTGGATATGCGACACAAGTTCGTTCGATGACCCAGGGACGCGCTCTTTACACAATGCAATTCTCGCACTATGAACCGGTACCGAAGAATATTGCTGAACAGATTGTTGAGAAGGTTCGCGGAAAAAATAACGTTGCTGCATAGAGTTTTAATAGAATGAGTAATTACATTTAAAAAAAGGAGATCAACACATGGCAAAGGAAAAATTTGACCGTAGTAAGCCACATATAAATGTCGGTACGATCGGTCACGTTGACCACGGAAAGACCACTTTGACGGCTGCTATCACTATGGTGCTTGCCAAGAAGGGTCTCTCGCAGATTCGTACATTTGATTCAATTGATAATGCTCCGGAAGAAAAAGCACGTGGTATAACGATTAATACCGCGCATGTTGAGTATTCCACTGAGAAGCGCCATTATGCGCACGTAGATTGCCCGGGTCACGCTGACTATATCAAGAATATGATCACGGGTGCTGCACAAATGGACGGAGCTATTCTCGTAGTTGCTGCAACAGATGGTCCAATGCCGCAAACTCGCGAGCACATACTACTTGCGCACCAGGTGAACGTACCGAGGATGGTTGTATTCATGAATAAAGTCGATGCAGTCGATGATCCGGAGTTATTGGATCTGGTTGAAATGGAAATTCGTGATCTTTTAAAGCAAAACGATTTCCCCGGCGATGAAATTCCAATTATACGCGGTTCAGCATTGAAGGCTATGGAAGCAGCTGTACACCCGGAAACGAAAGTAGACGATGAACGATTCAAGTGCATTATGGAGTTGATGGATGCGGTTGATTCATACATTCCGTTACCGGCTCGTAACGTTGAAAAACCGTTCTTGATGCCGATTGAAGATGTGTTTTCCATTACCGGCCGCGGTACAGTAGGAACAGGTCGAGTTGAACGCGGCCGTGCAAGGGTCGGCGATGAAGTAGAGGTGATCGGCCTTGGAGCACATAAGAAAACTGTTATTACCGGTGCAGAAATGTTCCGCAAGGAATTGGATGAAGTTGTAGGCGGTGATAATGCGGGACTGCTTCTGCGTGGTATTGAAAAAGATGAACTTGAACGTGGTATGGTTGTAGTGAAACCCGGAACCGTGACTCCACACACAAAATTTACCGCACAGATTTACGTATTAAAGAAAGAAGAAGGCGGACGGCATACACCGTTCTTAACTGGTTATCGTCCTCAATTCTATTTCCGTACTACCGATGTGACCGGTGTTGCTGAATTACCGGCCGGTGTTGAGATGGTTATGCCGGGGGATAATCTTGATGCTATTAACATTGAGTTGATTTCCCCTATCGCGATGGAAGAAGGACAGCGATTTGCGGTCCGTGAAGGTGGGCGTACGGTTGGTGCGGGTGTTATTGGAAAAATCATAAAATAAACTATTGTTTATTCCGCTCTTTGGGAAACCCAAGAGCGGAGAGTAGTCTAGGAGTCCTTCTTGGCTGGACAAAAAATAAGAATAAAGCTGAAATCGTTCGATCATAACTTGATCGACAAGTCTGCGGAAAAGATCATCAAGACTGTGAAATCAACAGGTGCGATAGTATTAGGACCGATTCCACTGCCGACAAAGCGTAGTCTTTATACGGTAAATCGTTCTCCACATGTTGATAAAAAATCACGCGAGCAATTTGAGACGCGGTCACATAAGAGATTGATAGATATTCTCAACTCCACAAGCCGAACAGTCGATGCTTTGATGAAATTGGAGCTTCCTGCAGGTGTTGATGTTGAGATTAAAGTCTAGTTCGACAGAAAATAGTTATTTGAAGCGGATGTGTAGTGAGAACAGCAATCACTTTGTGAACGTTTTCACTTAGTATGACTGAGCTAAAGGCTCATGCGTTATAAACGCAAAGGAGTAGAAACAGTGAGTGGTATTTTAGGCAAGAAAATTGGAATGACAAGTCTCTTCGATGAAAACGGTGAAGTAGTTCCTTGTACCGTCATCGAAGCAGGCCCTTGTTATGTGACCCAGGTCAGAACCAAAGAAAAAGACGGGTATGAAGCAGTCCAGCTTGGTTTTGATGAAAAGAAAGAACGTCTTGTCAACAAGCCGCTGAAGGGACATTTCGCAAAAGCAGCGACGAAGATGTTGCGGCTTATGCGCGAGTTCAAAGGATTCAATGGAACTCAACTAAAAGCCGGCGACGAAATAAAAGTGGATATGTTTATCCCGGGCGATCTTGTTGATGTAAGCGGAAAATCGAAGGGCCGTGGATTTCAAGGCGTTGTGAAACGTCATCATTTCGGCGGTGTTGGTATGACAACACACGGTGCTTCAGATCGTGTCCGCGCTCCCGGATCCATTGGCGGAAGTTCATATCCATCACGTGTTTTTAAGGGTACACGAATGGGCGGGCGAATGGGATTCGAGCGTGTTACTGTTAAAAATCTGAAAGTTGTGAAGGTGATACCTGAGTCCAACATTCTGATTATTCGCGGATCTGTTCCAGGCGCGATTAACGGATATTTGGAAATCGAGAAGAAGCATTATTAAGAATTGCCTTGTAAGGAAAAAGTCTTATGCAGGTTGATGTTTATAAAATAGATGGCAAAAAAAGCGGCGTAATGGTCGAACTTGATCCGAAAATTTTCGAAATCAAACCAAACGATCATGCTATCTATCAGGCTGTGCGCAGCATCCAGGCAAATAAACGCCAGGGTACGCACAAAGTGAAAGGACGCAGCGAAGTGAGCGGCGGTGGTAAAAAGCCGTTTAAGCAAAAGAAAACAGGTCGTGCACGCTCCGGTTCGTCACGTTCCGGGATATGGACCGGCGGCGGTTCAATCTTTGGACCGACTCCGCACGAGTATTCTGTCAGTCTTCCGGTAAAAGTAAAAAGACTTGCTCGTAAATCCGCTCTGAGTTATAAAGCAAAGGATGGAGCCGTCAAGGTGATCGAAGATTTTCAATTTGATGAAGTGAAAACAAAGAAGATGTTTTCTGTACTGAAAGCTCTTGCTATCGAGAAACAAAAAACTCTGTTGCTGACCAAAGGAACAAATCAGACGCTGGTGAAATCGGGACGCAATATTGCAAAATTGGAAATACGTGAAGCTGACAAAGCTTCGACATTCGAGATTCTTAAGAACCAGGTGCTTTTAATTCAAAAGAGCGCTGTGGATTCACTGCAACAATCTTTGAAGAATTAGGACAATAGGAAATGACAGATATTCTCGTTAGGCCGATTATTACAGAAAAGATGACAGAACTTGGCGAAAAACGTCAATATGCGTTTGAGGTTCCGATTTCGGTGAATAAAATAGTGGCCGGTAAAGCTATCGAAAAGAAATTTAATGTTAAAGTGACAAGCATACGGACTGTGCTCGTCAAGGGTAAACATAAGAGCCAAATGACGCGTCGCGGCCGTTTTGAAGGATTTACTAAGACGTGGAAAAAAGCGATCGTAACGCTCAAAGAGGGCGATAAAATCGATTACTTCGGTAACGTTTGATTGTGTGAAAGTATAGGGTACTATGGCAATTCGAAAATTAAGACCTATGACTCCAGCGACGAGATACTATTCAATCTCGGCGTTTGATGACATAACGAAAAAAGAACCGGAAAAAACGCTACTCGAACCGAATAAAAAATCGGGTGGAAGAAATAACCTCGGGCGCATCACTTCACGGCATCGTGGAGGCGGACACAAACGCCGCTATCGTATTATTGATTTCAAAAGAGACAAACATGGCATAGTTGGTAAAATCGCTGCCATAGAGTACGACCCGAATCGGGCTGCTCGAATAGCGTTGGTGCAATATCCCGACGGTGAGAAACGCTATATCATTGCTGCTACAGGAATGAAAGTCGGTTCAAAGATTGTGTCCGGTCCGCAAGCTGAAGTTGATTTAGGGAATGCCCTACCGTTAAAAAATATTCCGGCAGGTACATTTATCTACAATGTTGAAATGTTTCCGGGCAAAGGCGGACAGATCGGTCGCAGTGCAGGCAATTCCCTGCAGGTAATGGCAAAAGAAGATGATTGGGTTTCACTTAAAATGCCGTCCGGAGAAATTCGTAAGTTTCGTTCAGATTGTTATGCAACTATTGGTACGGTTGGCAATTCAGATCACGAGAACATCAGCATCGGAAAAGCCGGGCGTTCTCGCTGGTTGGGAATTCGTCCGCAATCACGCGGTATGGCGATGAATCCTGTTGACCATCCCATGGGCGGAGGTGAAGGCCGTTCAAAGAGCGGTGGTGGCGGGCAGCATCCTGAATCACCTTGGGGTAAGTATGCCAAGGGTTTGAAAACGCGTAAGAGAAAGAATCAATCAAACAAATACATTGTTAAACGTCGTAAGTAATTGGTAAGCACCTATGAGTCGTTCAATTAAAAAGGGGCCGTTCGTAGACCTCAAGTTACAGGATAAAGTAGAAGCGCTCAATAAGACCAATCAAAAGCGTGTTATTAAAACTTGGTCGAGATCGAGCACTATCATCCCGGAATTTGTCGGGCATACATTTGCTGTACACAACGGGAATAAATTTATTCCGGTGTATATCCATGAAGCAATGGTCGGACATAAACTTGGAGAATTTGCACCGACTCGAATATTTCGTGCGCATCCAGGTATTAAGAGTGAAAAAGCAACATCATCATAAATAGGACATGTTTGTTGAAGAGTGAATAATGGAAACAAGAGCGATTAATAGATATATCGGAACTTCACCGCGCAAGATGCGGTTGGTTATCGACTTGATTCGCGGTAAAGGAGTAGAAGAGGCATTAAGTATTCTTCACTTTACAACGAAACATGCTGCAAAAACAGCGGAGAGAGTTCTAAGGTCGGCAATTTCGAACGCTCAGAATAAAGAAGAAAGCGGACGTATTGACACCGCCACCTTATTTATTAAAGAAGCATTTGTTAATGGCGGTGCAACGGCAAAGCGGGTGATGCCTGCGCCTATGGGGCGGGCATTTCGAATAAGAAAACGTTCGAATCATATCACCATTGTATTGGCACAGCGTGCACAAGCAAAGAAACCGGTATCGAAAACAAAGACGGCAGCTGAAAGTAAGACAACCGCTGCAAAGAAAAAAGTAACAGTAACAAAAGAAGCAACCGAAAAATAATCGGAGGATCACTTGGGCCAAAAAACACATCCAGTTGGATTTCGTCTCGGAGTAACGCGTGCTTGGGATTCAAACTGGTACGATGATAAAAGCTTTGCAGGAAAATTACAGGAAGATATTGTTGTTAGGAACTATGTTCGAAACCGATTAAAAAAAGCAGGTATTGCACGAGTTCAGATCGATCGGACTCCTAAACGTGCAGTCGTCACCATTCACACATCACGGCCCGGTATTGTGATTGGTAAGAGCGGTAAAGAAATTGCTCAGTTGGAAGAAGAACTGAAGAAAGTTACATCGAAGGAAATTAAAATTCTTATTCATGAAATCAAACGCCCGGAACTGAATGCTTTTCTTGTAGCAGAGGCCATTGCCGGACAGCTGGAAGGACGAATTTCTTTCCGCCGCGCAATGAAGCAATCGATAACTGCTGCTATGCGTATGGGTGCTGAAGGAATTAAGATAATGTGTGCAGGCCGTCTTGGAGGCGCAGAAATTGCTCGAACTGAGCATTATAAAGACGGACGTATTCCTTTACAGACACTTCGGGCAGATATCGATTATGCAGGTGCAACCGCTAACACTATTTACGGAACTATCGGCGTTAAAGTATGGATCTGCAATGGTGAAATTATCGGACAGCGGTTATAAGGAGTGTTGAGTTATGTTAATGCCAAAAAGAGTAAAATATAGAAAAGCACAGCGTGGACGAATGAAGGGAAAAGCGACGCGCGGTGCAGTGATAGCATTTGGTGATTTTGGATTAAAAGCTATGGAACCGGGATGGATAACTCAGCGTCAGATTGAAGCATCTCGTGTTGCATTAACCCGATTGATGCAGAGAGAAGGGAAAGTGTGGATTCGTATTTTTCCTGACAAACCGGTTACAAAAAAGCCCGCTGAGACTCGTATGGGAAGCGGTAAAGGCTCGCCGGAATTTTGGGTGGCGCCGGTGAAACCGGGCTTGGTTTTGTTTGAGTTGGGTGGAATTAACCGTGCAACTGCAGCAAAAGCAATGAAGCTTGCAGCGCACAAGCTTGCGATTAAAACAAAGTTTGTAACCCGTATTGATTATCAGGGTGCATAAGAGGTAAAGTGATGAAGGCACATGATTTAAGACAACTCTCGGACGCGGAACTGCAGAAGAGAATTCAAGACGAAGAAGAGAACCTGTCCCATCTGAGATTTCAGAAAGTTATTGGACAGTTGGAAAATCCAATGAAGTTGGGTCATGTTCGTAAGACAATTGCGCGAATCAAGACGATTCTCCGCGAACGACAACTGAATCCATCAACCGAACAACCTGCACAGGTTGAGCAAAAAAAGTAATGTGAGATAACGATGACGGAAGTACCAAAGGAAACTAAAAAACGCGCACGGCGCAAAGTTCGAATCGGTAAAGTGGTCAGTAATAAAATGGCAAAGAGTATTATTGTTGCGGTTGAACGACAGGTCTCACACGTGCTCTATAAAAAAATATTCCGTCTTACCACAAAGTTGATGGCACATGACGAGAAACAAGAAGCTGGTATCGGTGATATAGTGAAAATTATGGAAATACGCCCGATGAGCGCACGCAAGCGCTGGCGGTTGATGGAAATTGTTCAAAAAGCGAAGTAGGCAAAAACGATGATCCAGGAAGAAACTAATTTAGTAGTTGCCGATAATTCGGGTGCAAAAAAAGTACGATGTATCCGTGTCCTTGGCGGTCATGACAGGCGTTATGCAGGTGTCGGTGATCTGATTGTAGTGGCTGTAAAGAGCGCAATTCCCGGGGCTCCTGTAAAAAAAGGCGAAGTTTCACGCGCCGTCGTTGTAAGAACAAAGAAAGAAATTCGGCGGAAGGATGGTTCTTACATCCGCTTCGATGAAAATGCTGCCGTATTGCTTAATGCTCAGGGAGAACCGCGTGGGACGCGCATTTTTGGCCCGGTTGCACGAGAATTACGTGAACGTCAATATATGAAAATTATTTCCTTAGCACCTGAGGTGCTCTAAAAATATGGCACAGAATCTACACATACATAAAAATGATACTGCCTTCGTTATTTCGGGTGAATTTCGGAAAAAGCAAGGCAAAGTATTAAAAGTGTTTCCCGATACACAGCGAGTGATTATCGAGAATGTCAATATCATAAAAAGAGCCACACGTCCTTCACAGAAGAACCCGCAGGGTGGAGTTGTTCAGAAAGAAGGAAGCATTCGTGCGTCGAACGTGATGGTGGTTTGTCCCAAGTGCAATAAGCCGACTCGTATTGGGCACAAGCATATAAAGGATGCAACGAGCGGTAAAAAGAAAACAATGAGAACCTGCAAACAATGCGATGAGATGTTCTAAGAGAGTAATTCATGGCAAAAGAAACAGCTCCAAAAAAGGAAAAAGCAGCAAAAGCGACAAAAGCAGCTCCTTCCGTGTCTAAGGGAAAGAAAGATACAAGCAGTCAGGAAAAAGGAGTAGCTGCTCGTTTGTTTGAACGTTATCAAAAAGAAACCGTTCCATCAATGATGAAAAGATTTCAGTATAAGACCAAGATGCAGGTGCCGCGGCTGGATAAAATTTCTATTAACATTGGTGTGGGAAAAGCGACACAAGATCCAAAGTTGTTGGATGTTGCCGTACACGAGTTGGAAGCTATTACCGGACAGAAGGCGGCAATCACTAAATCCAAGAAGGCAATCTCTAATTTTAAGCTGCGTGAAAATCTTCCTATCGGATGTCGTGTCACTTTACGTAGAGCTAAAATGTATGAATTTTTGGATAGATTTATTAGTATTGCATTACCGCGTGTACGTGATTTCAGAGGTGTATCCGACAAGTCGTTCGACGGTCACGGCAATTATACAATCGGAGTTAAAGAGCAGATTATTTTTCCGGAAATTGATGTTGATAAAGTAACGCGGATATGCGGAATGGATATTACATTCGTCACGACAGCCAAGAATGACGTTGAAGCATATGAATTATTGAAAGAGCTTGGCATACCGTTTGTAAAACGGCAAGAAGTTATTCAACCCGTAACCCTAAACAAGTAAAGTAAAGGAGTTTGCTTGGCACGTTTAGCTATGCGAGTAAAGGCGAAGAGAACGCCAAAACATAAAGTGTCACAACATAATCGTTGCAGTATCTGTGGGCGCTCACGCAGTTATTATCGCAAGTTCGGTATTTGCAGAATTTGTCTTCGAAAGCTTGCACTTGAAGGCAAGATACCAGGCGTTAGTAAAGCAAGCTGGTAATAAAATAATTAAGAGAGTTCAATCGATGTCGAAAACAGATCCAATTGCTGATTATCTTACAAGAATCCGCAACGCAGCAAAAGCAAAGCATCGTCGGGTTGATATCCCGTCCTCTAATTTGAAGAAAGCAATTTCTCAAATTCTTCTGGATAAAAAATATATATCTGGATTCACGGTACTCGAGGACAGCAAGCAGAATATTCTGCGGATTAATCTGAAGTACTACAGCGGAAAGTCGGTTATTACCGGACTGCGCCGCGTGAGTAAACCCGGTATTCGATTATACCGCGGTTCCAATGAATTGCCTCGTGTGCTCGGCGGTTTAGGTGTTGCAATCATCACTACATCGAAAGGTGTTATGACGGATGCGCAAGCCAAGAAGGATAATGTCGGCGGCGAGATTCTTGCCTATATTTGGTAAGTGTTTGAAGAGGAGAGAATATAGTGTCACGTATTGGTAAAAAACCGGTTCAGATTCCAAAGGGAGTCACAGTTATTCTGAAGAATGGTGTCGTTTCCATCAAGGGACCGAAAGGTGTCTTAGAGGAAAAAATCCATTCTGATATAGGCGTCGAGGTGAAGGACCAACAGATAATTCTTAGTCGAAAGTCGGATGAAACGAAATATCGTGCATTGCATGGATTATGGCGTGCATTGATTCAGAATATGGTTACCGGCGTTACCGAAGGATTTACTAAAAAGCTGGAGATTGTCGGTGTCGGTTACCGTGCTGAAATGAAGGGAACCCGATTAAATCTTCTGCTTGGTTACAGTCACCCGATTTTATTTGCCGCGCCGGAAGAAATTAAAATTGAAGCTCCGACACAGACAAGTATTCTAGTAAGCGGTATTCACAAACAGCTTGTCGGTCTGGTCGCTGCGAAGATACGTTCGTTCCGGCCGCCTGAGCCGTATAAAGGCAAGGGTGTCAAGTACGAAGGTGAGTATATCAGGCGTAAGGCCGGAAAGGCTGCTGCTACAGCCGCAAAGTAAAGCTGAAGATAGGGCAGAAAGAGAAAGAATTATGATTCGAAAGAACACAGTGGAACGCTTGGCAAAAAAGCAAGCGCGTATCCGAAAGAAAATCAAAGGCACGCCGGAGCGTCCTCGTTTTGTCGTCTTTCGCAGTGCCAGACATGCCTATGCGCAGATCATTGACGATACAACAGGAAAAACCTTGTTGTCAGTTTCGACTTTGTCAAAAGACCTTCGTGAAGATGTTAAGCAAGCGAAAACTCCGATCGCGCGTTACAAACTTATTGGTGTTACAGCAGCAAAAAAAGCACTTGAGAAAAACATAAAAGAAGTGGTCTTTGACCGAAGCGGTTATTTATATCATGGCCGCATTAAAGCGCTCGCGGATGGTGCTCGCGAGGGCGGACTGAAATTCTAATTCCAATACTCGTATGAAAAATATTGCAAAAGTTAAAGCAGGCGAATTCGAACTTAAAGAACGATTAGTGAATGTCAACCGTGTAGCAAAGGTGGTTAAAGGCGGCCGGCGATTCAGCTTCAATGCTATCGTTGTTGTTGGTGACGGTAATGGCCACATTGGTGTCGGCCTCGGAAAAGCGAATGAAGTACAGGATGCGATTGCAAAAGGTACGGACGATGCTAGGAAAAGCCTCGTTTTTGTCCCGATAGTGAAAGGTACTATTCCACATTCGGTTATTGGTAAATTTGGCGCAGGAAAGGTGATGCTTAAACCGGCAGCTCCCGGAACCGGCCTTATTGCAGGCGGCGGTGTACGTGCTGTTCTGGAAATGGCAGGCGTGAAAGATGTGCTCACGAAGCAGATGGGTTCACCTAATTCTCACAACGTCGTTAAAGCAACAATGCAGGCGCTTCTGAATCTTTCAGATGCTCGAATGATTGCCGAACGCCGCGGAATAACATTTCAAGAACTGTTTCAATAATTTTTAATGAAGATGTAATATGTCGGAATCGAAGAAAATAAAAATTACACAGGTCAAAAGTATTGTTGACCATCTGGAAGTTGCCAAGCTTACTATCAAAGCTTTGGGACTCGGCAGGCCGAATTACTTTGTTATCAAAAAGGACACCCCGCAGATTCGCGGCATGATTAACCGAGTACGGCATCTAGTTAAAGTAGAAGAGGTATCGTAATGGCGAAAGACGTACTCAGTAATTTAACGCCTGCGAAAGGTTCGAGGAGAAAAACAAAGCGAATCGGCCGCGGTCAGGGTTCAGGGCATGGTGGAACGGCGACCAAAGGCCATAAAGGTGCTAAATCCCGTTCAGGCCATAAATTTAAGTTGTGGTTTGAAGGCGGACAAATGCCGTTAACGCGGCGTGTACCGAAATTTGGTTTCACACCGCGTAATCGTGTCGAAATGCAAATTGTGAATATTGCAACACTCGGCATACTTGCGGAAAAAAAGAAAGTCACTAACGGTGTTGTAACACCGGAGATTCTTTTCAAAATCGGCACAACTGCCAAGAAAAATGTACCAATAAAAATTCTTGGCAATGGTGAGATAAAAGCAAAATTAGATGTCACTGCACATGCATTTAGTAAATCGGCGATTTCGAAGATCGAAGCCGCCGGAGGAAAAACAACTGTTCTTAAAAAGACAACTGCGAACTCATGAGTAAGCTGACTGAAACTTTTACGAATATTTTTAAAATCCAGGAATTGCGCGATAGATTGTTGTTTACAACACTATTGCTGATTATTGTACGTATAGGTTCTCACATAACAGTGCCTGGCGTTGATGCAGTTCTTTTAGCGGATACCATTCGGAAATCATCCGAAAATACGCTTTTTGGATTGTATGATCTTTTTGTCGGAGGCGCCTTCAGTAATGCTGCAATCTTTGCGCTCGGCATTATGCCGTATATCAGTGCATCTATTGTCATCCAATTGCTCGGCGCAGTGGTTCCGTACTTTGCCAAGCTGCAAAGAGAAGGCGAAGAGGGACGAAAGAAGATTACACAATATACTCGTTATGGTACTGTCGCAATATCTCTTATGCAGGCAACAGGCGTTGTGGCGAAACTCATGAGTGTTGCGCCGGGCGGAAATCCTATTGTACCGGTGGGAGTACGCGGCGCCGGATTTTATGTAAGTACTATGATTATTCTTACTACCGGTACTATTTTTATGATGTGGCTGGGCGAACAGATCACCGAGCGCGGTATCGGCAACGGTATATCTTTAATTATATTTATTGGTATCATAGCGCGTTTTCCGGATGCGATATTAAATGAATACCAGCTTGTAGCTGGCGGTACACGAAATCTCATCGTCGAGTTGGTGATATTCGTTCTTATGGGTTTCATAGTTGCGGGTGTTGTTCTTATTACACAAGGTACTCGACGTATTCCGGTGCAATATGCAAAACGGGTTGTAGGAAGAAAAGTCTACGGCGGTGTGACGCAATACATCCCGCTGCGTGTAAACACAGCCGGTGTTATGCCGATTATCTTTGCGCAGGCGATCATGTTTGTTCCGCAGATTGTTTTCTCGTTTTTTCCTGAGAACGAGTTCATGAATGAGTTTTCCATTAATTGGTTCGGTTATACTTCATGGACTTATTCCATTGTCTATGCGTTGATGATTATATTCTTCACTTATTTCTACACTGCTATTGCTTTTAATCCGAAAGATGTGGCAGATAATATGAAGAAGCAGGGCGGATTTATCCCCGGTATTCGTCCCGGTACTCATACGGCAGAATTTGTCGATAATATTTTAACAAAGATTACGCTTCCGGGTTCGATTGCGCTGGCGGCAGTTGCTATTCTCCCGACGTTAATGATTAAATTAGGTGTGACGCCGGGCTTTGCATCGTTCTTTGGCGGAACAAGTCTGCTTATTGTGGTAGGTGTTGCACTGGATACATTGCAGCAAGTTGAATCGCATTTATTGATGCGTCATTATGATGGATTTATGAAGAGTGGTAAGTTAAGAGGCAGGCGGTAAGCCTCGTTATCTGCAATGATTCCACTGAAATCGATCGAAGAAATTGAGTTTATTCGTGAAAGCAGCCGAATCGTTGCCGATGTGCTCAAAATAGTGGGTGGCCAGGTTCAACCTGGTAAAACTACACTTGAGCTTGACAAAGTGGCAGAAGATTTTATCCGCTCGACGGGCGGTGAGCCGGCGTTTAAAGGATATGGCTGGGATAAGAGGAATTTATTTCCGGCGACGCTTTGCACGTCGATAGATGCAGAAGTTGTGCATGGTATCCCGGGCAAGCGGGTATTAAAAGACGGAGATCTTTTATCCATTGATGTCGGCGTTAAGAAAAACGGATTTTATGGAGATGGTGCGTGTTCATTTGCAGTCGGAGAAGTATCGGTAGAGAAACAAAGACTGATGCGCGTTACGCAGGAATCGCTTGTTAAAGGAATTGAGCAAGCGGTTGCCGGCAAGAGAGTGCATGATATTTCGAACGCGGTTCAACAGCATGTAGAGGCAAATGGATTTTCAGTTGTCCGTGATTTAGTCGGACACGGTGTTGGAAGAAAGTTGCATGAAGAGCCGTCTGTTCCGAATTTTGGAGAACCGGGAACAGGTGCAATATTAAAAGACGGAATGACGCTCGCTATTGAACCTATGGTCAATGCGGGAACATGGCGGGTAAAAGTAGCAACGGATGGTTGGACCGTTTTGACAGCCGATGGAAAATCATCGGCACATTTTGAACATACGATAGCAATTGTAAACGGCAAGGCAGAGATACTTACCTTGTCATAAAAACGAATGGCGAAGCAAGGACCTATCAAAGTTGACGGAGTAATTACCGAAACGCTGCCGAATGCGACGTTTCGTGTAAAGCTCGATAACGGCGTAGAAATCTTTGCACATATTTCCGGAAAAATGCGGATGCATTATATTAAAATTCTTGTCGGAGATAGAGTAACCGTTGAAATTTCTCCGTATGATTTATCAAAAGGCCGTATCACGTATCGATACAAATAAATGTCGAAATTGAAAATTCGAATTTCGAAATGAAAAAAGTTTAAAAGAGGAAAATTTTATGAAGGTTCGATCGTCGGTAAAGAAATTATGTGAACACTGCAAGATTATTCGGCGTAAAGGCACTATCCGGGTAATTTGTAAAAATCCAAAACATAAACAGCGGCAAGGATAAACAAGGAGTAACAAAGTGGCTCGTATTGCGGGAGTTGATTTACCTAAAAATAAGCGCTCAGAAATCGGTCTTACATATATTTATGGTATCGGCCGCTCTGCTGCGCTGGAGATTCTTGATAAAGCAAAGGTTGATCGCGGAAAGCGGGTCGGCGATTTGAACGATGAAGAGGTGGCGGCGATTCGTTCCATTATTCAATCGGACTATAAGGTGGAAGGTGCGTTGAGGAGCGAGTATCAACTCAACACAAAACGATTGATGGATATCGGTTGTTACCGCGGTTTGCGCCATCGCAAAGGACTGCCGGTTCGTGGACAGAGAACTCGTACCAACTCGCGTACACGCAAAGGCAAGAGAAAGACAGTCGCCGGCAAGAAGAAGGCACTGGAGAAGAAGTAATCGATCAGTTGAAAATCTTTTAGAAGGAAGATTGCATTGGCAAAACAAACAGCACCGGTAACAAAAAAGAAAAAGAAAGTTCACGTTGATGCTAACGGGAAGGCGTTTATTAAGGCGACCTTCAATAATACTATCGTAACATTGACTGATACGTATGGTAATGCAATTGCATGGTCAACAGCCGGCAAAAACGGATTTAAAGGATCACGCAAGAGCACTCCATTTGCTGCACAGGTTGCCGCAGAAGCGGCTGCGAAGGAAGCTTACAGTCTCGGCCTTCGTCGTGTGGAAGTTTTTATAAAAGGACCGGGTGGCGGACGTGAAGCAGCAGTTCGATCACTGCAGACAGCAGGACTTGAAGTCATGTTGATTCGGGATATTACACCGATTCCGCATAACGGATGCCGTCCGCCAAAGCGTCGGAGAGTATAATAAATATGCGATTAGCTGATTAAATGATTGGGTGATGGATCAATCACAAAATCACGAAATCATAAAATGAATTAGGAGAATTATGGCAAGATATATTGATGCCAGTTGTAAACAGTGCCGTCGAGAAAAGCAAAAGCTGTTCCTTAAAGGAACGAAATGTCTGATGGAAAAATGCCCATTGGAGAAGAGGAACTATGCGCCGGGTCAGCATGGGCAATCCCGGCGATCGCGAATTTCCGAGTATGGCGTGCAGTTACGTGAAAAGCAGAAAGTCCGTCGAATGTACGGAATTCTGGAAGCACAATTCCGAAATTATTTCCATCACGCGTCACAACAATCCGGTCGCACCGGTGATGCACTGGTGAAATTGCTTGAACGCCGGCTTGATAATGTAATCTATCGGTTAGGTTTTGCACCATCGCGTAAATCAGCAAGACAGTTGGTAGTTCACAGGCACTTTGTTGTCAATAATAAAATTGTCGATGTTCCGTCATTCCTTGTGAATCCGGGTGATATCATACAGGTGCGGGAGCATGCGAAGAAACTTGCATTGATACATGATGCAATGAAACGTGTAAAGGACACTTCTATGCTGCCCTGGCTCAACATCGATAAAGCAACAATGACCGGCACGTTTCTGAACATTCCGGAAAGAGCAGATATTCCATTGAATGCAAATGAACAACTAATTGTTGAATTGTATTCGAAGTAATCGAACTATGAGTTAAAAACTATTATCCGCCTCGATGAACTGAGGAAAAGGAACATTATGAGTACTCTTCAAATACCTGAAAGAGTCGAACTGGAACAGTCGACATATTCCTCTACAACAGGAAAATTTACACTTCAACCTTTAGAAAAAGGATTTGGAGTGACGATGGGAAATTCAATGCGCCGTGTATTACTGTCGTCGTTGCCTGGTACGGCAATCACTGCAATTCGTATTGAAGGAATTCACCATGAGTTTTCTACGATTAAAGGTATGGTGGAGGATGTTGCAGATTTTATTTTGAACCTGAAACAGGTTCGCATTAAGCCGATCAACAAGAAGGTGTCAAAAGTGACACTGCACGTAAAAAATCCCGGGAAATTAAAAGCCGGAGATATACAAAGTGCTTCGACAGAAGTCGAAATTCTGAATCCGGAACATCATCTTGCTACGCTTAATAAAGATGCGGACTTTGAAATCGAACTACGTCTTGGACGCGGCAAGGGGTATATTCCGGCAGAAGAAAACAAATCATCAGATCAGCCGTTAGGAACAATAGCTATCGATTCGATCTTTACTCCGATTATCAACGTGCATTATACAGTTGAGCCCACGCGTGTCGGCGGGCAGACGGACTTCGAAAAGCTTGTTCTTGATATCGAGACTGATGGTTCGATTACTCCGGAAGAAGCAGTTACGTATGCCGCAAGGATTTTAAGTGATCACTTGCAGCTTTTCATCAATTTTGGTGTAGAACCGGAAGCAGAAAAAGCAGAGACGGAACAAGAAGCAGAAATAGGCAGAGTGCGCAAGATTCTTCGGTTATCTGTCGATGAATTGGAATTATCGGTGCGTTCTCATAACTGCCTGCGTTCTGCTAATATCAAAACCCTGGCAGATCTCGTGCACAGAAGTGAATCCGAGTTGTTGAAGTTTCGCAATTTCGGACGCAAATCACTTGCGGAGCTTTCTGAAATCGTTGAGCAGCATGGATTAACTTTTGGAATGGATGTAGACAAGTATTTGAAAGAAGGTAACGACTAAGTCGTAGAAGGAATATGAAGTATGCGTCATCAGAACTCAGGACGAAAACTCAATCGGACAGCAAGTCATCGTAAGGCAACACTGGCGTCATTATGTGCGGCATTGATTGTACATAAGAAAATCAAAACGACAGTTGCAAAAGCAAAAGAAGCGCGAATGTTCGTTGAGAAGATAATTACTCGTGCAAAAAATTCGGTTGCGAATGAAACCGCTCCTGATAAGAAAAATATTGCAGCACGGCGAGAGGTATTTGCAGCTCTTCGCAGCAGGCAAGCGGTATCGAGTCTGTTCAAAGATATCGCACCAAAAGTTGCGACGCGTCCCGGCGGCTATACACGAGTAGTAAAACTCGGCAGGCGGTTAGGTGACGGGGCCGAGCTTGCGATATTGGAACTTGTCGATTTCAATATAGGTCAAGATAAGGCGGCAACGAAAACAGCGAAAAAATCTGTTCCCCGAAAGAAAGGCGCAGTAAAAACAAAGAAGACTAAGAATACAGCAGCGGCTTCGGAACCTGTTGAAAAGAAAACAGCATCAAACGTTGCTGAAACAAATGAAGGGGCACCCCAAACCGCGGGGGCGTAAGAAAGTGGAACGAGAAAGGATAGCGAATGGGCTATCCTTTCTTGCTTTTATCAGCGTGGGAGAAAGAAATATATGCTTAAAATTGCATCAGCAGAATTTTTACAGGGTGTTGTTGATCTTAGACAACTTCCCAAAAACGAATTAAGTGAGATTGTGTACATCGGCCGATCAAATGTCGGCAAATCATCATTGTTAAACAAGATGTGCAACAAGAAGAATCTCGCACGTACCAGTACCGTGCCTGGAAAGACACGCGAAATCAACTATTATATCATTAATAATTTATTTTATTTTGTTGATTTGCCAGGATACGGTTATGCAAAAGTACCGGAACAAATGCGCGCAGGATGGAAGAAGTTGATCGAAGACTTCCTGAAGCGCGGACAATCGGTTGCTCTGGCAATGCAACTCATCGATTCGCGTCAAGAACCAACGCCGCTTGATCTAATGATGATGGATTGGCTGGAATACTATGAAGTTCCCTATCTCCTTGTTCTCACAAAATCGGATAAGCTTCCATTCAGTAAATTAGGGAAGCAAATCGAACTTTATAAAGATCATTTTCATAGCCAATTGACTGAAGGATGCTGCCGCGGTATCGTGCCGTTTTCCATAATAAACGGAGAAGGACGATCAGAACTGCTTAAATATATCGACTTCCATCTTCAGACATCACCAAAGAAGAAAAAAGAAGCTGTTTAGACTTTTGCTGCATTTCTTTTCTTATTAACGACCTTGAGCATATACTCCGGGTCGTTTTTTTATGTTTCCGCGGATTATCCTCAAGGAGACATAAATCCATATCCTTTGTCCCCTTAAGTTTTTCTTCGTTATTTGTCCAAAAAGCATTGAATATTCTCTAAAAAGGACTTGACAAACAGGGCAACAAGATATATATTCTTGCAAATAAAAAAGTCGCACATACTCAAGAAGGAGGTGACGCGATTCCTTGTAAGGATAGGCATTACAAGGACATCTCAATTTTTATCGATGTGTTTTTCACACCTTGCAATAAACCTCATTATTGGAACATTTTGGCATGACAGGTTTGTTGCGCAAAATTGTATCTATTAACTAACTTACTTTAAACATCCCTAATAAGGAGGAGATATGAACGGAGTCTCTAATGTTTTTTTGAGGAGATTTCTGGTCTTGCTTCTTTGCATGCTATTGGCAGGTACAATAGTTATTGCACAGGCACAGACAGGAGATGTACGTGGTACAGTCCTCAATGCTTCTACAAATGAACCTCTAATTGGTGCAAATATAGTGCTACAGGGCACGATGAGAGGTTCTGCAACGGATTTTGATGGAGCCTTTGTTATTAAAGATATTCCATCGGGTAAGTATACATTGGTAGCACGTTTCATTGGATTTCTTACGGTAAAACAAACTATTGAAATTTCACCCGGTCAAACCATTGAAGCTAATTTTCTATTAGAACAGGATGTTCTTAAAACCGACGAAGTTGTAATTACGGGTTTGTCAGGCGCAATTCCGAGAGAACAGCTCGGCAATTCAATTGCCAAGGTTAGTAGTGAAGAAATTGCCAGTATTCCGGTTACCTCTGCACTTGATGCGTTGGTAGGAAAAGTTGCCGGTATGACAGTAGCAAAAAGTACAGGAACACCTGGAACCGGAACCTACATAACTCTGCGAGGACGGCGGACTATAAACGGCAGTTCAGAACCGTTATATGTAGTGGATGGAATTCCTATTGACAATACATTTATATACGATGGTAGTGGAGTTATTCAGGGCGGAAATAGAGCTAGCGACATCCCCCCCGGTGACATTGAATCTATTGAAGTACTAAAAGGTGCTTCTGCTGCTGCTATTTACGGTGCCCGCGCTGCTAATGGTGTTATATTGATTACCACCAAATCCGGCAAACAAACCGTAGCAGGTAAATTAGCAAATATTACATATTCAAGTTCGTATTCTATCGATGAAGTGCCGAATGGTATTGATCTGCAAACAATATACGGTCAGACAACACCCTATACACCAGGTGCTCCTGGATCATCTACTTCTTACGGTCCACTATTGCCTGCCGGTACAAAGACATATGATCACTCGATGGATGTTTTTCAAAGTGCGCATACTTTAGAACAGAATATTTCCGTTTCGAGTGGTACGCCTGCTTTGAAATATCTGGTATCAGGAGGCCTGACAAATCAAACAGGTGTAGTAAGGAAGTCTGATTATACTCGTGAAAATCTCCGTGCAAATATTACAGCTTCTTTGTTCTCAAATTTCGGCATTAGAAGCAATACGAATATTATTAATGAAGTAATCAACCTGCCTCAGGATGGAAGCAATACATCCGGTATTTTGTTAGGCGGTTTACGTACACCCCCGGAATTTGATAACAAAGTATACTTGGAAGCCGACGGAGTTACTCAGCGAAGATTTGCCAGTTATGATAATCCATTCTGGACAACGGAATTCAATACATATAAAACTGAATTGACCAGAGTACTTCATACAACAGGATTTGATTACGATTTTATGGAGGGTATGAAGCTAAGCGGAAGTGTTGGATGGGATCATTATAATCAATTCAATAATCTCCGGTATGCTGTCGGTGCAGCGGCAGTGCCCGGTAGAGCAGGAGAAATTGATCACAACCGTTATACAAACGATGTGATAAATACAGACGTTATGTGGACAGGGAAATTTATTTTTGCTGATGATTTCCTTGCAACGTTCACAGTAGGTCAGCAATTATGGTTCCATACCCGTAACTATACTTATGCTTCTAGTATAACCACACTTCCTTTCTATGATGAACTTGATGCGGGTGTAGATAGAGATGCTTACTCGGAGAGACTTGAAGAAAGAATTTACTCGTATTACGGACAGGCAATTATTACCGCATGGGATCGTCTGACGCTAACAGGTGCTGTCCGGCGCGACGCGGGTTCAACATTTGGGTCCACGAAACTGGCATATTATTATCCCAAGGTTTCAGTCGCGTATCGGATATCGGAAGAATCCTTTATGCAGGATTTGAAAGGTATTGTAGATGAACTCAAGTTGAGAGGTGCCTGGGGTATTGCAGGACGCATCCCTGATGTTTATGCCACCAATACAGTTTATCAAACAGCCGGTTATTATGATCCATGGGATCGTGGAACAAGTGCCGGCAGGTTAGGAAATCTTGGAATTATCAATTACTTTTCTTCCGGTTCGAATGATATAAAACCGGAACAAACAGAAGAAATGGAAGTCGGTATCGATCTGACAATGCTTGATCGCAGGCTTAGTGTGGAGTTCAATTATTATAAACAGGATGTCACAGACTTGTTATTGTACCTGAACACACCAGCTTCCACAGGTTTTACTAACCAATATGCAAATGGCGGTGCCATGTGGAATAAAGGATTCGAACTGAAAGTAGAAGTGAATCCGATCCGCGGCGAGGATTTCAGCTGGACACTCACTGCAAATTATGCACAGAACAGGAATAAGGTTACAGAACTTAAAGGATTTGAAGACTCTTATGTGACGATTCCAGGCGCCTTTGCCGGACTCTATAACGTAGCAAAAATTGGAAAACCGTTAGGTACATGGCTTGGCGCAGGATACCAGCATGATGCAAGCGGTAATATAATCTACTCTGATCCCGCAGTTGCCGGTAGAGAAGATAATTTCTTAGGAGAAGCCATTAAAGGTGCTCCGTTATATAGCGACGAATTGGTTGAATTTGGGAATGCAGATCCTGATTGGACGGGATCGATACGAAATGATTTTGCATTTCTAAATGGCGATTTGACAGCTTCGGTCCTGGTCGATATTGCACAAGGTCAGAAAGTCTGGAACGGCACAAAAGGTGCATTGTATAATTTTGGCACATCTGCCGATACAAAGGACCGGGATGATCTATGGTTTAATGATGCCGGTCAACCTGTTACTAATGCTGGAACCACTGACATTTCAGGGTGGGATGGCCGCACGTATGCACCTGGTGAGCAATTAAGAAAATCGATGCTCTATCGATATTACGCCAACGGATTCTATTTCAATGAACCGTTTATTGAAGACGGCTCGTTTGTAAAATTGAGAGAAGTGTCCGTTTCCTATCGATGGCGTAATCCGATATTCGGCTTAGAGTCTATCATGTTTACGTTCGCAGGCCGCAACCTGAAGACCTGGACGGACTATACAGGATATGATCCGGAAGTAAATACATTTGCAAATGCCGAAGGGCGGGGAATGGATTATTTTACTTTGCCGCAGATTCGATCATTCAAATTTGATATTTCAATTAACTATTAATCCGGGAGAATGCACATGAAAACGAAAAATATGTCATATGTGTTAGTGCTCCTGGTTGCAGTGTTCTTAGTAACATTTCTATCAGGATGTGATAATGATTTATCAGTTCTCAATAATGACCCGAACAATATCAGTACGGGTAGTATTAAGACCGTTGTCGGCCAGCAAGCATTGATGATCGGAATTCAATCCGTTGTCGGTGACTGGTACGCCGGCGATCGTTCAAGAATCTTGAGTATTTGGACAAGGCAGATGTGTGCTCCATCCGGTCTTGGCCGTCCGCAGCCGAATTTCTGGAATACTTATATCATGGATCGCGGCCAGGATTCACCGAATAGCTATATTTGGCAAATGGCATACGATGTCGTAAAGCTGAGTAATGATGTCATTGATAATGCAGGCGAAGCCGGACTTCCCGGCCCGCAGCTGAATCTTTATGTTGGAATGGCAAAGTTCTACAAAGCATTAGCGCTTGGTGAACTTGCGGCATTATATGGCTCGATACCGATTGACACAAAAGTCACTGAACCGGCATTTGTGTCTCAAACTGCGGCATATGCGAGAGTTCAAATCCTGCTCGATGAAGCAATCACCAGCTTTAATGCTGGAACACCGACACAAGCTGATGGTGGTGATGAGAAAGATCTGAATTTCGACGGCGATCAAGCAAGCTGGGTGGCTGCATGTTATTCATTAAAAGCAAGATATTCCCTGCACACTTTGGATTATGCAAATGCATTGACCAATGCACAGGCAGGTATTACAGCATCAGCAAATACTGTAATGGCGTATTGGTCGACTAATGTACTCGAATACTCTCCGTGGAGCCATTGGGTAAATACGGAGGTAGGTAATCCGATCAGGGCGAATAAATATCTTGTCGATATGCTGAAAATTGAAGCAGGTGATACGCGATTAAATACATTTTTTACGCCGGGTGGATCAGCAACAACTGTCGTCGGATTTGATATCTATGGTGATTTAGGCGGAACGGGAGATGAACTCGTTGCAGATAATGCTGCGGGACTGAATAGTTACGCACCGGTAGATGCTCCGTTCCCGCTTATCTCTTATGAGGAAACCGTTCTCATACGTGCAGAAGCAGCGGCAAGAACAAGCGGCGCTGCTGCCGCTGTCGCGGATATCGATGTAATCAGAACGGCTGCCGGGCTTACAGGTTTATCAGGTGCAGCAACGACTGATGCCACTGCATGTGTTACGGAGATACTGAATCAGAAATATATGCAGCTATTACTCGAAGGCCAGGCTTATCACGATATGAGACGTGTTCATAAGACTGATGGCCGTCCATTATATCGGACCGGTATACCTTTACGCTGGCTCTATCCTGATGTGGAACAAAAAGTAAATCCTAATACTCCTGTTGATGATGCTTCAACAGTCAATGAGTTATGGTAAGCGTATATAATTAGGATGAATCCAAAGATCCCGGAGGACATCGCTTCGGGGTCTTTGCTTATGAAGAATCGGAACTAAATTCACGCTGTCATTATTTCAGCATCGTTACGATATGTAAAGTGTGTCACTGCTGTCCAAAATAAATTGAGTTATAGTTCATAAGTCTTGAAAGTGAATCA
>CAZYAM010000014.1:21754-38721 GCA_964645575.1 uncultured Ignavibacteriaceae bacterium | reverse complement strand
TTCACTTTCAAGACTTATGAACTATAACTCAATTTATTTTGGACAGCAGTGATAATATTAATATAATAGAGAATCTCGTATATTCCCAACGATTGGTTTGCCTTTCCTTCACTTTCTCCGTATTTTTCTTCCATTATAAATTATATTGTTTTCTATTGAACAAAAAACCAACAGGGCAGCAATAATGAAATATCTTTGTTTCTATTTTATTCTTTGCTACTCGATTGCCTTTGCTCAGTTCGACGGCAAGGAACCGATCCGGTTGGATGCCGGCCCGATGAGTTCAGTGATATTTGAAGCCATTCCTTATTGGAACGCCGATGCGACTACAATCAATCTCATTATTCTCTACCGTGTAAGCCCGTCATTTCTCATTTTTACAAAAGTAAACGATACAAATCAAGAATATTACGAAGCGAAGGGCGAGCTGATCCTGGAAATTATGGATAGCAGCAATGTCACAGTTGAGCGCGGTTACCGCCCGATGAGGATTCTACGAAACTCAATGCCTGCCGATGATGCACTTTCGCCTGATGAAATACAAGGAATATTTACTTTCACGCTCAAAAAGGGATTTTACAAAATTATTACCGAAGCAAAAGACAGCGGTTCCGGTAAGTCATTCATTAACCGTGATATAAAAGTAAATGCTCAGACTTTTTCTGATTCCGGTTTAAATGTTTCTCCCATCATGTTTATCGATCCGATAGAATCCGATTCCTCATTATCCGGTTATACTATATTCTTCCCGATAAATCATGGCGGTAACGTCATCATTGGACAGTCAGGAGCTTGTGTGTTTCAGGCGGTTTCACCGGATACAAGCACCGACATTCAGCTTGCCTGGAAAATACAAAAAAAGAACAAAGAGCAAGATGAGATTTTGGTTGAATTACAAGGCGAACACTATTCCCTGCAAAACGGTACATTTGCCGCAATCGAAAATACAAAACGAACCATGCTTACATTAAAAAAAGGACCGGTAAACAGCCGGTACATCTTTGTATCCATTCCTGTTGAACAATTGGATGCCGGTGCATATTCACTCTCAGTAAAAGTGACCCAGGGTGCGTTAAAGTCCGTAAAAGAATCAAAATTTAGAGTCATTTGGCCGAGCAAGCCTTTTTCTCTTTCAGATCCTAAGCTTGCAATTGACGCATTAAAACTAATTGCGACGGAAGAGGAAATCGACCAGATGTCTTCAATCGGTTCCGATGAATCTAGAAAAGCGTTTCGCGAATTCTGGCATAAACGTGATCCTGATACAACACATGCATATAATCCGGTAAAGGCTGAATACTACCGCCGTGTTGATGAATCGATCAAAAGATTTTCAACGACAAATGAAAGAGACGGATATCGCACTGACCGCGGGCGCATTTATACTCTATTTGGCGCACCATCTATAGTCAACCGTCTGCTAAAACCTAACACAGCTCCGGCTGAGATATGGACATATGAAAAACTCAGGAAACGGTTTACTTTTAGGGATATAAAGAGAAACAGCAATTATATTCTTGTAGAGACGGAGAATAATTGAAGCCCATCATTGCAATTACGATCGGTGATTTTAACGGCATAGGTACGGAACTTGCAATCAAAACTGCAATTAATCCGGCTGTAAAAAAAATATGTGTACCTGTTCTAATCGGTCCGTTAAGTGTTTTTGAACAAACTGCAAAACACTGTAAACTCAAGATACCGTTAATACAGACAACCTTACTCAATATAAACCGGTCAGGTCTTTCCGTTATAGATATCGGAGATGGCATAGGTGCAGATATTCAGTATGGTACAACTACAAAAACTGCAGGCCGGTCTGCAGGTGTGGCTATTGAACGCGCTGTCGAACTCTGTCTGCAAAACAAGACAGCCGCAATGGTCACTGCTCCGCTGTCCAAAGAAGCGCTGAATCTTGCAGGATATAATTTCCCGGGACAAACAGAGATGATCACGCTTCTCAGCCGGTCCCAGAACGTAGCAATGATGCTCGTTTCAGATAAAATGCGTGTTGGACTTGTTACTATACATACAGCACTTAAAGATGTCTCGGCAAATATATCCAAAGAAAAAGTTATCGAGAAGATCGCGATCATCGATGACTCACTGAAAAAGGATTTTAGTTTAAAGAAACCCCGGCTTGCCGTCCTTGCACTTAATCCGCATGCAGGTGAAAAAGGATTGTTTGGTACTGAAGATGACGGCATTATTGCACCGGCTATTGCAGATTCCAATACAGCTGGAATTCTTGCCGAAGGCCCATTCCCAGCCGATGCATTTTTTGGAACACATGCATATAAAAAATATGATGCGATCGTAGCCATGTATCATGACCAGGGATTGATTCCGCTTAAAATGAGTTCTTTCGAGAAAGGCGTGAATTTTTCAGCAGGACTGAAGATTATCCGGACTTCACCTGACCACGGGACAGCCTACGACATAGCCGGAAAGAACAAAGCAAACACATCCAGTATAATCGAAGCGATCAAAATGGCCGTTCAAATATCAAATAACAGGCGCGATCATGATTGAATTAACGAATATCACAGTATCATTCGACGGTCAAAAAGTCCTTGACCGGCTTGATTTTTCCCTTGGACATGGCGAATTTGTGTACCTTGTCGGACAAACAGGTACGGGCAAAAGTACGCTTATGCGGTTGTTATACTTTGATTTGCATCCCTCTACCGGAAAAGTAAAAGTTGCCAGTTATAATTCCGAGACTATCAAGAACAGGCAAATACCGCTTATCCGGCGCCGACTTGGAATTGTATTTCAGGATTTTAAATTACTCGAAGATCGAAATGTTTACGATAATGTTGCCTTTGCACTTTTTGTCACAAATGCTCGACGAAGCGAGATCAAGAAAACAGTCCTACACGTACTTGCCGATGTCGGCCTGAGTCATAAACGCAATCATATGCCGCACGAGTTGTCGGGTGGAGAACAGCAGCGTGTTGTTATAGCACGGGCGCTCGTCAACGAACCAGTTGTACTCCTTGCAGACGAACCAACGGGCAATCTTGACCCAACTTCTTCTGCTGAAATTATGGAACTTCTGAAGAAAATCAATATGCGCGGAACTGCTGTACTGATGGCAACACATAATTATGATCTGGTGAAAAAATATCCGGCGCGAGTGGTTCAGCTTAAAGAAGGGAAGTTAACAGAAATAGACATGAAAAAAGGAAAATAAGCTGTTAGCTTTCGCATGACTTTCATAATAAAGCTTTTTTAATTCCAGCAAAGATATTCCAGATATTACTTCACCTGTTCCACACGACGCACTTCGGGATGCTGTATCATTAATGACCGTTCAATCCCGGCCCGCAACGTCATCGACGACATCGGACATGCGGCACATGATCCCAGCAGTCGTACTTTAACAATTCCGGTGTCCGAGACACTTACAAGTTCAACATCACCCCCGTCGATTGCAAGAAAGATACGCAACCGCTCGAGACTTGCTTCAATAGCTTCTGGCGTCAACATATTTACTCCCTGTTAATTCTGAACAGGCATCAATATATCTATCTTCGGTACAGATGGTGTTCCAAGATATTGAATACTGATTTGTGCCGCAAGCTGTCTTGCAATTGCTTTCATAATTTTTCCCTGTTGAGATTCCGGATCTCCATGGACAATCGGATCGCCTTTATCTCCGCAAACACGTATATTTGTATCGATAGGGATTTCACCAAGGAACGGCACGTTCAATTCTTCAGCCATTCGTTTACCACCGCCGATATCAAAGATATTCTCTCTATGTCCGCAATGGCTGCAAATGAAATAACTCATGTTTTCAACAATTCCAAGGACCGGTACATTGACCTTATTGAACATAACCAGACCTTTTTTTGCATCGGCAAGAGCAACGTCCTGCGGAGTCGTCACTATCACTGCTCCTGTCAGTGGAATGGTTTGTACAAGCGTCAATTGTATATCTCCTGTACCGGGAGGCATATCGAAGATCATATAATCCAAATCGCCCCAGGCCACATCTGCGATGAATTGTTTTAAAGCACCGCTCGCCATAGGCCCGCGCCATATAACTGCTTCCATCGGATTGACAAGAAATCCAATCGACATAACCTTAACGCCGAACTTTTGAAGCGGTTGAAGTTTATCGTCCGAGACTTTCGGTTTCTCTTTAATACCGAACATCAAAGGAGCACTTGGACCGTACACATCTGCATCCAGTAATCCGACCTTCGCGCCGTCCATTGCAAGCGCTGCTGCTAAATTGACTGCAATAGTTGATTTGCCGACTCCTCCTTTTCCGCTCGCAATAGCGATCGTATTTTTTACTCCGGGAAGGAATTCTTCTTTATTTGAATTTTTATTCCGTTGTACATCGGAAGTTATCGTAATATCAATCTTCCCTACTCCATCGATTGAAGTTCGAATAGCTTTTTCACAATCGACAATGAAGCGGTCCCGTACCGGACACGCAGGTGTAGTAAGCTGCAAGTCGAACTTAACATCACTTCCGTTAATCATAAGATTCTTGACGAATTCAAGAGTCACAATATCGCGATGTAAATCAGGATCTTTGACCTGTTTAAGTGATTGTAAAACATTTTCTTCTGTTAATTTTAGCATTAAAATCCTTGGTTATTTATTATCAAGCCATTTGCAATTTTCTATTTTTTACTGATACATATTCATATATAACGCATCCTTATTATACCCGGTTCCATCTACCCTTTCATAACACCTATAGGAACCATTTTTGCTACTTTTCGAGCGATGCCTGCATTATGAACAATATCAACGACAACTCTCACATCTTTATACGCTTCCGGTTTTTCTTCAGTCAATCCGCTTTTTGAAGCACCGCGTATATGAATCCCTTTTTCCTTGAGTTGATGTATTAATTGATCGGCGCTGATATCTTTTTTTGCAGCATGCCTGCTCATTACACGTCCCGCACCATGGCATATAGAACCGAAAGTCTCTAACATCGCTCTTTCTGTTCCCACCAGGACATAGGAACACGTACCCATACTTCCCGGAATCAGCACAGGCTGGCCTGTCTCGAAATAATCATGCGGAATTTCCTTGTGATGTTTAGGGAAAGCACGTGTTGCTCCTTTCCGATGTACCAGTACTTTTATACTCCTTCCGTTGACACTATGCTCCTCTTCTTTAGCAATGTTATGTGCAACATCGTACACAAGATAGAGACTGCCGGTACCGATAACATGCTCGAATGCTTTTCTGGCCCAATGGCTCATCATCTGCCGATTAGCGAATGCAAAGTTCGCTGCCGATGCCATCGCTTTCAAATAGCTTTGTCCTTCTTTTGATTTAACGGGAACACAAGCAAGCTGCCTGTCCACTACTTTTATTTTATATTTCGGCATTGCTTCCTGCATAACTTCCAGATAATCCGTGCATATTTGATGGCCGAGACCGCGCGATCCGCTGTGTATCATCATCACAATCTGATTCAGTTTGAGGCCGAAGGCTTTTGCTGCTTCTTCATCAAATATTTCCGTTATGTATTGTATTTCAATAAAATGATTACCGGAACCAAGTGTACCGAGCTGATCGCGGCCGCGCTGCTTGGCACGTTTACTCACTTCATCCGGATCCGCACCGGACATCTTGCCAGTTTCCTCTATATGCTGCAGATCTTCCGACGTTCCATAACCGTTCTCGACAGCCCAATGTGCTCCGTCAAGCATAACTTTATCGAGCTGTTCAAAAGAGATTTCCAATATTCCCGATTTTCCCGTACCGCATGGAATACTGCTGAACATTTGATTAAGAAGTGAATCTATTTTCGGTTTTACTTCCTCTAAGGAGTAATCGGAAGCAAGCAGCCGTACGCCGCAGTTGATATCAAATCCGACGCCGCCGGCAGAGACTACTCCTTTCTCCAAATCCGCTGCAGCAACACCTCCAATTGCGAAACCGTAGCCCTGATGCGCATCCGGCATGGCGAGAGAACGTCCGACCAAACCGGGAAGCGTCGCAACATTCGCAACCTGTTTAAGTGTTTCATCACGCTCGATCGCACCGATTATTTCCTCGCTTGCATAAATCAATCCCTCTACATTCATACCTTCTCTGAATGATTTAGGAATCAGATATCTATATTTATCCAATTGTGTAATTGACATAGACTAAACATCCACAAACACACGCGCCGTCCAATAGCCATCATGCTCATCGACGCTTAATTGATGATATGTAACAGCTTTTACATCGATTTTTAATTCATGTTTCGATCCATCGTACGACTCACCAAGAAGACGGGCTTTTAGCAAAGTATCGGTGAGTGCTTCAAACTTCACATCTGCAGTCAGAAACTTCTCAGCATCGTACAGATAGAGAATTTCCGTCAGCCATCGCACCATCAGGTTTTCGCGGTCAAGAGCCCGAATCTCCACTTTTAGCTCCCGGCGTGTTTCAATCCTGGAATCTCCGGTAACGACCGATATCAAACCGTATGCAGCGTTCCTAAATACGTCCTGCATCGAGCTGCCGTGCGCTTCAATTCCCAGATCGGACGGATGTTCGAGAATTTTGAATTGTGATTTCACTTCATACCAGCGTTCTGCCGCTCAACCGTTTAAGCGCTTCAAGATAGAGTGCAGAAGTCTTGAGTATCACTTCATCCGGTAATTTTGGTGCAGGCGGCTTTTTACTAAAATTAATAGACAAGAGATAGTCGCGAACAAACTGCTTATCGAAGCTTTCCTGCCCGCGGCCGGGCTGATATTTATCTTTAAGCCATAACCTCGATGAATCCGGTGTGAGCAGTTCATCGATAAGAATAAGCTCTCCGTTTTCATTCACGCCAAACTCCATTTTTGTATCTGCAATTATGATACCTTCCTTTTCCGCCAGTTCTGCTCCGCGTTTATAGATATTAATAGAGACATCACGTACTTTATTCGCTAACTCTCTGCCAGTAACATTGCACATCTGCTCGAACGAAATATTTTCGTCATGTCTGCCGATTTCTTCTTTCGTTGTCGGAGTAAAAATTGGTGCAGGCAGTTTGGACGACTCCACCAAGCCGTCCGGTAATTGAATACCGCAGACAATTTGGTTCTTTTTGTATTCATTCCAGCCTGAACCCGAAAGATACCCGCGGACGATGCATTCTATCGGCAGCGGCTTTGTTTTCTTTACAAACATAGAGCGATCGCTAAGTATCGTCCAATACGGCTTGCATTCTATTGGAAAGTCATACACAACAGAAGAGATTATGTGATTCTGTATGATATCTTTCGTCTGTTCAAACCAGAAGTCGGATATCTGTGTGAGAACTTTTCCCTTGTACGGAATACCTTCGTTCATCACCACATCGAAAGCAGAAATCCTGTCCGTAGCGACAATAAGCAGTGATTCGCTAAAATCATAAATATCCCGCACCTTGCCGCGATTTAATAACTTCAGACCTTGAAGATTAGTTTGAGTGATAACCGGTTCAAGAAAATTATTGGTCATATTTCCTCTTCAGCAAATAAACAATTGATAGTCAGTGCTTTTTCCAGCTTTATTAAATATTCAACGCGCGGAATTTCACGCGCCCCGAATCTCTGCAGGTGCGGCGTCGCAAATTGTGTATCCAACAACGAATATCCCCGGTCTCTTAACCGCACCACAAGATGAACAAGCGCAACTTTCGAAGCATCGCTTACTCTGCTGAACATTGATTCTCCAAAAAATGCTCCGCGTATGGCAACGCCGTAAAGTCCGCCTACAAGTGATCCATCCTTCCACGTCTCAACACTGTGCGCGATACCGGCATTATGCAGTTTGACATAACTTTCAATAATTTCTTCAGAAATCCATGTCTCTTCACGCTGCGCACATGCGCGCATAACTTCTTCAAACTTCTTATTAATCCTGATATCGAACAGTTGCTTCTTTAGCGTCAATTGAAGACTGCGCGGAACATGAAATTTATTCAACTCAAATATTGTCCGCGGATCAGGAGAGTACCAGCTGATTTCCCCTGTTTTCGGATCAGCCATAGGAAAATATCCGTTACAATATGCTTGACAAAGAAAATCAGGATCGATCGTTTGTATTTCAGGCGTACATTTCTCCATGCTGCATTTGAAACCAGCTGTTTTAATCGCCGAAGTCCGTCTCTACCGCCCGTGCGAATTTGATATATTGCGAATCAAGCGGCACCGTGCGAAGTCTCAGGATGGCTTCTTTAACCGGAACGGCAACTACTTCGGTCCCGCGAAGACTGACCATATATCCGAATTTTCCCTGTGCTGCTGTCTCTAAAGCCATAGCGCCAAACCGCGTTGCAAGAATTCGATCGTACGGAGTCGGACTGCCGCCCCTAAGAACATGACCTAACACCACAACACGCGTTTCCAATCCTGTTCCTTCTTCTATCTTTCGGCCGACTAAATCGCCAATACCGCCGAGGCGTACAGGATCCGTGCGTTTTTTATCCATTTCTTTAACTACAACATTTCCTTCGGCAGGCTTTGCTCCTTCTGCAACACAAATAATGCTGAAGCGATTCCCTTGTTTGCTGCGCAGAAGTACATGTTCGTATACCTTATGCCATTTAAACGGAATCTCAGGTATTAGAATCATATCTGCACCTCCGGCAATTCCCGAGCCGAGAGCGATCCATCCCGCATACCGCCCCATCACTTCAACGACCATAACGCGGTGGTGCGCTGAAGCAGTCGTATGAAGGCGGTCGATCGCCTCTGTTGCAACTGATACGGCAGAATCGTATCCAAATGTTACATCTGTTCCGGAAAGGTCGTTATCAATTGTTTTGGGAACACCGATAAAGTTCAGTCCAAGTTCCGTAAACCGGTTGACAATATGCATCGTACCGTCTCCGCCGATTGCAATGAGCGCATCGAGATCCCAGTCGCGGTAGTTCTGAACAGCTTGACTCGAATAGTCGAGTACTTCAATTCCCTGCGGCGTTTCAACCGGAAACTGGAACGGATTTCCTTTATTCGATGTGCCCAAAATAGTGCCGCCGACATTCAGGATACCGCCGACATCACGGGGAGCTAATTCACGCATCCTGCCCTCCACAAGGCCCTCGAAGCCGTCCAGTATACCGATTACTGTACAGCCGAATTCTGTAATTGCCGGTTTTGCAATGCTTCTAATAACTGCATTCAAACCCGGACAATCGCCGCCGCCTGTAAGAATTCCAATTCTCTTTAAATCACTTTTCATTTTCTATTTCTCATATGTGCAGAGAACTTTTTTCTCTTTAAAGATAGATAATAGTATTCATTGTTTTCATCTATTCACACAGACTAAAAAAGCCCCTCCAGTCGGACTGAAGAGGCCTTTTCAATAATTCTTCCACAAAATCAGACTTTTGCCTTTGGCGTAATACTTTGCTGAAATCTTTCTCCGAGCCACGCACCGAAAAGCGAGACGAGAAAACCCAAAAGCAATCCGACAACTAGATACATCGCGGGAACACGGAGAGAGATGATGAACTTTAAATATACCCAATCCAGGAGTACCGCGAGAATTCCCGCAACAGCAGGTTCCTTAAGTGTAATGCCCGGCGATTTAAATCCGACAATAAAACCTGCCACTACAAAACTTATTATAAAACCGGCAGTAGCAAATCTAAAAACATGAACAAGAAAAAACTTTGAAAGCAGAAATACAAACAGAATATTAAGTGCAAAACATACTATTACTCCGACGATTACCCATTTCCAAAGAAATTTTTGACTTTTAACTTCTGCCGCCGAGCTTTCATCCCCCTGAAGTTTTTCACCCGCCCAGCCGCCGACCCAGGAAAAACTCAAACCGAGAATCAAGAGCAATAAATTTATTGAGGCTGAAAAGTGAATTTCAGCTTTTGTGATATAAAGAAGAAGCAGCATCACGATCATAACAAGTACACCGCCGACAGAGGCCTCATTAATTGTAATGCCCGGAGAGAAATATCCTATAATGGCACCTGTGACAATAAAACCGACCAACATTACCAGCACCTGTACCGGACCGCTCTGGAATGTCGGCGCAATAATGAAATATGATGATCCGACAATAATCAGTCCGGCAATAACGGATAAAATTACCCATTTCCACTGTAACTTGGGCTCTTTATGTGCTCTTCGTATCATATTCTTATTTCCTTTCTAGGCAGCAAATCCGGTAGACTAAAACAATGATTATGAATATCTCAAAACAATGAAGGAAAAGCAAGGAATTTGTTATATCTGTAAAACTTCCTTTCTTCTGCTTGAGATATCGGCCGCCGATTATTTTTAAAATCAATGTGTTCGCTGATTTTATTTGTCAGCTCCACGTGAATGCAGAATTACTCAGTACATACCAGGAAAAAGCTGCGCCTGTATTACGATTTCTCGAGTTTTAACGTTTTTTCTTCGGCGGTTTCGATATAAGCTTCAGCGTTCGAATTTCAAACGCCTTAAACTTGATCATCAATCTGGATTTTGCAACTTTGTGCGGTTTATCGTCGTTTTCAAGGAGATCACATTCAACAATTTTTGCCGTACCTGTTCCGAAATGAAGCGACGTATCTGTAGTTACTCCATGCGCTTCATGCATTCGAACAATAATTGCATCGCTTTCTTCCGCCTTCTTGACCGAATCAACAATAATATTGGGCTTTGATGATTCCACAAGCGATGGAATTTCATCCACGAGAATATTCGGAAACACCATTACGGGATTATTCAGCTCACGTGCGTGTTGCACTGTGCGTCCTTTCATCCAATCGCCGCTATGAGGATAAATTGCATAGCAGAAGGTATGTTCGCCTTGATCGATCAGGTTCTCATCCGAGTGCGACGTATCGATCGGCTGCGGGTAGTGCGGTGAACGAAGCAGCGTAAGCCTCAGTGTATTTCCTCTTGCGTCATATCCATATTTACAGTCGTTTAAAAGACTGACGCCGTACTTTACAGCCGACATATCCGCCCACTGCTGTGCCGGCACCTCAAACTTTGCCTTTTCTTCTTCTGTGCGAGGCTTCGATGAACGTTGAATTGCACCGAATTGAATTTCGTATGTTGTATTGGTGGTTTTCATGTTTAATGGAAAAACGGCTTTCATCAACGTCTGCTTTTCATGCCACCTGATCTGAGTTTGAAAGTCTATACGCTGTGTTTGATGATAAAAGCGCAAATTCTGTAAAAGATAAGATCCGTTTTCCGTCTTCATCTCAACTCGAATCGTTGCGCGTAACGGACCATTCTCTATTATTTTAACCTGTTTTACAGTCCACAGCTCGGTTTTATGTTTTTCAAATTCATCATCGATATTCCATGCCTCCCATTGCTTCGGCATATCACGGAAGGTTATAAGAGAATTTGCACGTTTCCCCTTTTCGATAAGTTCGCGGCGGAGATATTTTGCATAAAGAGAACTGAATGCGCCCTTGCTGTCCAGACGAACCCTGAAAAATGGAGTCTCAATTCCATGAGCAGACGTTTTCCATAATTCGGCTGCATTCACGGCGGCAGGCTTCACACGCACAACGATCCTTTTGAATCTGAAAGAAGGTATGTCTTTTACGTAACAAAGAATCTTTTGCCCTTCTTTGGTACGCTCCACCACCTGGTGTTCAATCGGATGGGCTTGAGCATCTTCAACCGATAGATATCTTTCACGCGATTTTACGAAAAGCTCGATATAAGCATTTCTCTGCCAGTTCAGTGGATTAAATACTGTAAAAGAGAATTCTTTTTTGCTCTTCTTTGCCGGCTGGGAAATTCCTTCTATGCATTGCGCGATTAAGGCAGAACATGTTGTCCGGACAGCCTGGTAGCCCTGCTGAACATCTTTATATACATCTGCGATGCCTACGCCTGTAATGAGATCATGGTGTTGATTCAGAAGAAGTTTTTTCCAGGCTTGCTCAAGTTCTGCCCGCGGATAACGCCGCGCAACAGCATTCTTCCCGTATAATAATGCAAGCGTAGAAAGAAGCTCCGTTGTATACAATAGCATTTCACACTCACGGTTTTCTTTTTTGATCCATGCCTGGGTCGTGTAAGTGCCCCTATGTGCCTCAAGGTAAAGCTCGTTATCCCATACCGGGTATTCTACAGACGGTTCTTCCAGCTGCTTAAAGAACTCCTGAACCGTAGAAAGCTGAGAGGCAGGAAGTCCGACAATGGTTTTCAAAACAACTGCAAATTCCAGATTCTCTTTTGTCGGTCCCCCTCCGCTGTCGCCGTATCCGAATGTTTGAATGATCGGAGATACGGGCGGCTCTTCCATAGCAGGAGCTCCGCTTTTCTGAAGGAATTTCGGAGTGATCTGAGATTCAGGTCCGAGCGGCGAAAAGTGAGTAAGTACTTTTGATTTATCGATTCCCTGCCACCAGAACGATGTATACGGAAATTCCGTCGTATCGTTCCATGAAAGTTTTGATGTGTAGAAATTTTTAATTCCGGATTTCAGGAGAATCTGAGGCAGTGCTCCATTGAATCCGTAAGAATCCGGAAGCCAGAGAGTATTTGAGTCGATGCCGAATTCTTCCTTAAGGAACCGCTTCCCGAATAAAATCTGTCTAACCAGAGACTCGCCGTTTGGAATATTGCAGTCGGTTTCCGTCCACATTGCACCGGCCGGTTCCCATTTTCCTTCCACAATACGCTGCTTGATCTGTTTATAAAGATCAGGATAATATTTTTTTGTGAATTCAAACAATGCCGGCTGACTCTGTGAATATTTCAGTTCGGGAAATTCTTCCATCAACCGCAATACGGTTGAAAATATACGGCCGCATTTTCTTATCGTTTCCTGAAGCGACCTCATCCAGGAAGTATCGATATGCGAATATCCGATAAGATGAATAAGGCCAGGAAGAGTTGTTTTGTGTTCCGTTTCCAGTGTGTTCAATAGAAAATTATAAGCACGCCTGATGGCGTTTGGATACTCTTCGCTGCCCGGTCTGAAATATTTCAGAAAAATGAGCGTTCTGCGAATCAAGTCTCGAATCTCCTTCGATTCATCCGAGCCATGTTCCAGATGTTTTTCAAGGTCATGAAGAACACTTAATCCGCTGTCTAAACGGCGCGCAGTAGTATCCAGTACTGCGAGTTCCGCGATACCGAAAATGTTATGTTCGTGCTTTCTTCCGCTGTAAGCCTGAACCGCAATAATGAATCGTTCGTTCAGTCTCGATCTTTCACAAATCAATATCTCGTTATGATACTGATTAATGCCGTGATATGGTTTTCCATTGAGGTAAAGAAGTGCTTCTGGAAAATCGAGAAGCAGGACGAGAGGTTCCCCTGCAAACTGCTCGGTTATTGTGATGGTTTGCCGGAACCAATAGGTTTTATCATATTTTCCCCATTGGAAGGGGATGCGAATCGGTGTCCACAATTTATCTTTTAAGGAAACTGATGCGGCGTCGGGGACATCGCCCTCTTTCATTTTCCAGTCCGAAATTACAAACCGCGCCGGATAAATTGAATCTTTAATAAAAGGATGAATTTGTTCAAGTAGATCTATTGCCATAATATGCTATTTTCAAAATTCTTTGAAAAAACTTGGTGGAAAATATAGATTCTTGATGAAATGAGCAAACATAAAATTAAAAAAAAATCGATGAATTTTAGCGAAAAACACAGTAAAATACGATCCAATCCGATACTTTGAAAGAATAAATTAAAAATAGCAAAAAAATGCTAAAAAATCCATATGGATTTAGATAAAAAAACAATTTTTTTGAAGAAAAAACGAGAGGATTAAAGCAATTTTTCCTGCAATTTTAGCTGTAGCGCTAACGGGAATCCCTGTCCGCCTCCGGCGGAGAACCCGTATTTAATTATGAACATTGTTTGAATGTAGCGCTAACGGGAATCGAACCCGTATTAAAGCCTTGAGAGGGCTCCGTCCTAAACCGTTAGACGATAGCGCCATAAGTATGCTGCCCCGCTAGGGATCGAACCTAGACTTTCCTGATCCAGAGTCAGGCGTGTTGCCAGTTACACTACGGGGCATTAAGTATTACAAAGGACACCGAGCGAATCGCGCGAAGCGGATTACACTACGGGGCAAAATACCATATATTTATAATATACAAAATGAACAGATTGCAGGCAAGGGGAATTGGATGGAGCCGATGAGCAATTGAGCCAATGAGCAGTTGAGCCGGAGAGCCTTTCAGTAATTAACTGTTTTCTTTTGTAGGGACATGATTTATCACGTCCTCCTCCAAGAGGATTTGATACTCGCCCAATAAAACGGCTGGTAAAAATCAAATCCCTACTCTCGGACAACAAATGGAAATAATGATTTTTGCTCTTGTAGGGACGCACAGCTGTGCGTCCCTGGACTAATAATATTTCCGGTAGGAGTTAACCGTTTGTAAAGTTGTTCGGGAGTTTAACTCCCGAACTGAATTCTGTCCGAGAGTTCAACTCTCGGACAACAAGTAGAGTCCGGTTCGTAACCGGACATATTGCTTATCACCTCGCTCCCAATCTCTGCTTGTGGAGCACTGCTTATGGAAGCTTTGCTTCCATTATTTATTTTCTTTGACGCCGTAGGCGTCATACGTTTGTAAAATCATAAACAAAAATAAACACACAACTCCGTAGGAGTTGAACACCTACGGCGTTCAGTTAGTATCATGTTTTTTAATTACAAACGTTCAGTTCCTACGGAGCTGATAATTTTATTATTTGCCTCCAAACCCTTCGGGTTTCGTATGACAAGCCGTTGAATTTATTCAACGGCGAGGAACACAATTTCACCTCGCTCCCGACCTCATTTACCCGCCATGCTTTTAGGCGGGCTTGTCCGTCAATCTTAATGGTGCAGAGTTTGGGAACGAGCGGCAAGAATAATTATTCAAAGCGTATCCAATCAATCTCAATATTACTTTGTTCATTCAGTAAAATGATCAGATTATGAATACCGGAAGGAATATCCGATGATACTGAATTATACAAATCCCAATCAGTATTTTTTGCAATTTTAACATGCGCGACCGAAGGTTCATCAACTTTATCAATCAGGATATCGATGACACCGCCTGTTTCCGATGAGGCTTTTACATTGATCGACTTCAAATCTTTTCCGAAATCGACGCTGTTATACTGAATCCAAGCCCCCTTTTTTGACAGATTAGTTTTCCACCCTTCGTGTTTATTCAGTGTATCAAGATAAGAGATTGATGCACCCTTTTCACTAATGACACTATATCTGTCGATTTGTATCCTCTTCTTAGCGTTAGAAATGCCTACACCTCGCAAAGTCGGAATAACTTTTTTAATGGTGCCGTCTTCATTGAAAAATAAATAATCAGCCCGCACAGACCTGTTTTTATCGAAGTCGGGAGAGAGATCGTTGTGATGATAAAACAGATACCATTGCCCTTTATATTCAATTATTGACTGTTGATTGGTCCAGCATGCGACGGGCGATTCATCCATGATTACACCCATATATTTAAAAGGGCCCATCGGATTATCTCCAGTTGCGTAAGCAAGTGTTTCAGTGCTGTCAATTACATATGGAAATGTTAAATAATAAATACCGTTTCGCTCAAACAGATAAGGGCCTTCTTTGAATCCCGCCGGCAGTCCTTCAATTAGTTTCGGCTCGGATGCAAGCTCTTTCATATTGTTTTTCAGTTTAGCCATGCGTAATCGTTTCATGCCGGCCAAGTATATATAGGCCTGCCCATCTTTATCAATAAACGGATTAGGATCAATACCGGAAAGACCGGCAATAGGTTCCGATTCCGGTGTAAAGGGTCCATACGGCGTATCGGATGTAGCAACTCCGATTGCCATTCCCTTTGCAGAAGATTTTTCCCCGGCTATAGCGGGAAAATAGAAATAATATTTTCCATCTCTGTAAATACAATCCGGAGCCCACATACTGTATTTAGTTGAATCGGCCCATTCAACATTATTCTGACTTACGATAACTCCATGGTCAATCCAATCAGTAAGATTATCCGATGAAAAAACGTGGTAATCGGCCATACAAAATCCAATTATTCCCTGCCCTTCCTTGCATGGAATATCATGTGAGGGATATAAATAGACCTTACCGTCAAAAACCCTGGCAGATGGATCGGCGATAAATTGGTCAAGAATAAGCGGATTTTGTGCCAACACAATATTTCTATTTAATGGCAGTAAGAAGCTTAGCATCAATAAATAGTATGCAAATTTTTTCATGATATAATCGTCCTAACTCAGTATAAAATCGATGAGTATATTACTTGGATCTTGTGAAAAAAATTTAGGATTAATCTGAATGATTAGCAAGGGTAGGTTTAGTTATTGAGCAGATGAGCCATTGAGCCAAAGAGCCATTGAGCAGATGAGCCATTGAGTCTATGAGTTTTTAAGTCGATGAGTCTACCCGCCCAGCAAGATGGCGGGCAAGTGAGCCATTGAGCCGATTAGTCTTTGAGTCGATGAGTAGTTGAGTCATTAAGTATGGTAGTCGAAACCTCCTGCCCGTCCGAAGGCGGGTTAGGTTTCGCTTTCAGCTTATTAACGAAGACTGAAATCTTCGACTACCGTAATGGATTCAATAACCACTTTTGTAGAGACGCGATTAATCGCGTCTCTACGCGTAGAATAATAAATAAGGCATCCAAAAAACTAAATGCCTTTGGTACATCGCATTGTGATAATTAATGACGAGTGTTTTTATCAAGATTTCGCATAATGCCTTTGACGCCGTAGGCATCATACATTTGTTAAACCATAGACAAAAAAGGAATACGCAACTCCATAGGAGTTGAACACCTACGGCGTTCAGTTAATATCATGTTTTTTAATTACAAACGTTCAGCTCTTACGGAGCTGATAATATTATTATTGGTTACCCAATCCTTCAGATTTTGCGTAAAAAAGACGTTGAATTTATTCAACGATGAAGATAATACGTAGAGTCCGACGCCTCGTCAGCCGGAGGCCTGAGAATGTAACACTCGAAGAGTGTTTCTTTATTTTATTAAATCTTTTGCCCAGCTGGGAGCT
>CAZYAM010000014.1:0-21654 GCA_964645575.1 uncultured Ignavibacteriaceae bacterium | reverse complement strand
TGATAACTGCTTATCGGCTTTATCGTAATTATTTTTTGCATTGTTCAACTGCGTGCCGAGTGTCTCGAATACATCGTTGAATTTCCGTAATTCCGTGGCAAGCATTTCAAGATTCTGAAAAATCTCTTTTGCACTTCGTTCAATCTGCAGCCCTTTTAAACCGAGAGCAATTACCCGTAAATGAGCATAAAAGCTGTTTGGCGAAACCGGCACCACTTTCCGCTTCGTTGCATATGAATATAATCCATCCTCTTCGTCAAATGCTTCTTCTCTTATGATAGTTTCGTAATAAATATTCTCTGCAGGAATATACATCAGCGCGAAGTCGAATGTCCCTTCGTCCGGTAAAATATATTTTTCTGCGATCGAATCTATATGCTTCTTTACATCCGATTTAAAAAGACGGGCAGCGGTTTTCTTTTCCTGGTCCGATTTTGCATCGAGCATTTTCCGGAAATTCTCCAGCGGGAATTTGGAGTCCACCGGTACTTTTCCGCCGGCTGTATTGATTATTGCATCGACCGTCTGGCCGTTCTTAAATGAGTATTGAATGTCATAAGCATTTGCCGGAAGAACCTGTTTGAGCAAATCCTCCAGCAGCAGTTCGCCTAATCCGCCGCGAAGCTTGGGAGCTTTAAGCATTTCCTCTAATTTCGAGACACTCTGGCCGAGTTCCTTTATCTCCTGTGTCGCTTTCCCAAGTTCACCGAGTTTATTCTGGACATCCTGAATTACCTTCGCCGCAGTGTCCAATCGCGTTCCCATCTGGCCAGTATTATTCTGTAATTGCGACGTAACACTGCTCAAATGCTGGTTCATATTTTCTGTTGTCGACTGCAGACTCTTCAGCACCAGATCTGTCGTATTCTTCAAAGACATAACAAATGTATCATTTGTATTCTTAAGGTTTTGATTCATCTCCCCGCGCAAAGAATCCACCTGCTGCTGGAAGATTAATGACGCTCGCGCTGAATCGTCGCCTTTTCGCCAAAAAGACCGTATGAAAACTGCGAGCAGAAGAACGGCGATAACAACTAAAACTATCAGCAATACAATATCCATTTTCTCTTTCCTTCTACATACTTTTTTTTATATTCAATTTACGAAAAACCAGACAATAATCGTTCCCGACAGCATCCAGGTAAAAACCCGTGCAAGTGGAAAATGATTTCGTTTGAGCCATCCCCAGAACATCGCCATGCCAATCATTGCAATTGCGAGCACCAGTGTTCCAGCGATACACTCCCACACCCCAAACATATTGCTATAATAATATAAACTTCGTCCATTCCAAAACCTGCCGTAAATAACAAGCAGATGCACTGTATATACTAATAACGATTCCCGGCTGACATCTAAAACAAACGACTTCTCGGTCTTGCGGTATTCCGCATAAAACCAGCAAGCCGTGAGCAGCAGCATAACGATACCTAGACGAAGAAAGAAAAAGCTGGGATCCGCACTGATAGCTTCCGAACTGAATGGAATGCGAAAAGGTAATTCGCCAACAATCGAACTTACGATCACCAGAATTATTCCAATAAATGCAAAACGCAAGATGAATTTCTTTTCTTTCTGCTGCTCCCGCGCCCGTATATATCCGGAAGCAAAGTAACCTCCAAAAAGCATAAAAGCTGTCCACGGAAAAAGCGGGAAAAGCGAATAATGCTGGCTGTTGAAATATGCAGCAAGAAGTGCAGATATAAGATTGGTAAAATCAATATCCCAAATGAACATTGTCGCTGTTATAACGAGCAATCCGCTTGATAATAATACTGCGCGGTATACACGATCATTCCTAATAAGCAATCTTAAAAGAAACAGCATAAACAAACCAAATGCTATGCAGTGCAGAACATCCGATTGATAGAAACTAAGCAATTGCGCTTCTGTTGAATCGGTGATTGACCGGTAGAACGAGAAGAATGGAAGATGAAGGCCATAACCAACGAGCCAGATCAATCCGATCCTTCCCAATTGTTTCCAGAATGCCGAACCGAACGCACGAAACGACTCTAATTTCTTTTGACTTGCAAGAAGGAAAACAAATCCGGATATGAATATAAAGCTTGGTGCAACAAGACCATTTACAAAGTTGAGTACATTGAACCACGAATCTGCCTGAAAATGCGGCAAGATGAAGGCGTTAAAAACATGCACCTCAATCATAACTAATAATGCCCATCCGCGAAGAAGATCAATAAAGGCAAGTCGTGAATGTGAGGACATTGGAGGTATCAGTTATTAGTTATAAGTGATTACTGATTGGTGATTAGTGAATAATAAATAGTAATAATCTCTTATCTCACAATCTTTCATCTCACAATCTTCATATTACTCTCATTTTCTTCCCTACTTTTTCGAATGCTTCAAGTGCGCGGTCGATATCTTTTTTCTTCAACGATGCGGAGATTTGGGCGCGCAGCCGTGCTTTTCCTTTCGGTACGACCGGGTACCATAGGCCTTTAATATAGACTCCGGCTTTCAGTAAAGCACTGCTCATTTCCTGAGCAACAGATGCTTCGCCCAGCATTACCGGCACGATGGGATGTGTACCATCAATGATATCGAATCCCAAGCTTTTTATTTCTCTTCTGAAGTAAGCCGTATTTTCATGCAATCGCTTGACAATAGAATTATCTTTCATTAATAAATCGAATGCTGCCAGCGAACCGCAGACGACTGCTGGTGGTAACGAGTTTGAAAAGATATACGGCCTTCCTTTCTGACGCATATACTCAATGAAATCTTTCGAGCCGCTGATAAAACCGCCGGCTGCTCCGCCTACTGCTTTGCCGAGTGTGCCGACGGTAAAATCAATTTTACCCGGTAAACCGAATTGTTCCGCTGTGCCGCGTCCGCTTTTTCCGCAGACCCCAATTCCATGCGCATCATCTACAAAAATCGATGCACCGTATCGCTCTGCAAGTTCAAGAATTCTTGGCAGCGGTGCAAAATCTCCTTCCATACTGAAAACACCGTCGGTAGCTATTATCCGGAGTCGATAATTTTTATCTTTGTCTTCTGCCAGTTGGCGTTCGAGATCGGCGTAATCGCCGTGCTGATAAATCTTCCGGTTTGTCGTTTCTGCCCTGCATAAACGCTGTCCGTCGATGATGCTGGCATGATTCAATTGATCGCTGTATATAACGTCTTTGTAATTCTCAAAACCGAGTTTTTCATTTGTAAGCGCCTGGAAGAATGCAATATTTGCAGCAAAGGATGACGAAAAAAGAATAGTATCTTCAGATTTCAGGAATCTGGATATTTTATTTTCCAGCTTAAGATGAATTATTTGAGTACCGGTGAGGAAACGTACCGAAGCAAGTCCGTACCCGAATTTCTTCATTCCATCAATTGCAGCTTTCACTACAACCGGGTGGTTCGACATGCCGAGGTAATTATTCGAAGCGAGCATTACCGCTTCTTTGCCATTGACTCTGACAATCCCGCCTTGCGCACTTTGAAGAGAAGTCTCGTATTTGAAAGTCTTTGCATCCTCGAGCCGTTTAAGTTCCGCTGCGAGAAGTTCATTGAGTTTCATGAATATCCTTCCGTAGTCAACGGTTCATTAAATAATATTATGTGCTTATATAATGAAAATATATTATTATTTTTTCTCCATCCGGATCGAGAAAGATCCGTCCATTCCATGCTTGTGCTGGAATGTTTCAACCTGTCCCTGACTTCCTACAAAACTTTGATGAACGAACTTATTCGCCGATTCGATAGAGAACTCAAGATGCTGAACAAGGAATTCTTTTATAAGTTCAAATCCTTCTTCCGGTTCAATTGTGCATGTACTATATACCAGAATTCCGCCGGGTCTCACAAGTTTTGCCGCGTTTTCAAGAAGAGCATTTTGTAATTCCACCAGCTTTGGAATATCGTCGACATCCCGTTTCCATTTCGCATCTGGTTTCTTCGAGAGAACGCCGAGCCCGGAGCATGGAGCATCCACAAGTACTTTATCCGCGGGAGCTATGTCAAGAACCGCGCCATCTTCAGCGACAGGATGAACATTTGTTATGCCCAATCGCAGGCATGCGTTCTTCACAAGATTGAGCCGGGTTTCATAACGATCGACGGCAATGATTTCACCGGTGTTTTTCATCAGCTCTCCGATAAATGTCGTTTTTCCTCCGGGTGCTGAACAAAGATCGATAATGCGGTCTCCTGGTTTCGGATCGAGTAAGAGAACCGGGATACCGGCACTTTCATCCTGAACGGAAAAATAGCCCTGTTTAAAAAGTTCCGATTTCCCTATTCCGGCCATGTGCTGAACACGGACAAAGAAATCGAAATACTGAGAACGTGTATATTGAATTTGATGCTTGTCCAGTAGTGAGAAAAAATAATTCAAATCTACCTTCAGGCGGTTGATCCGCAAAGCCAGATCCGGAATTGAATTATTTGCCGCCATCATCAATTTCGATTCATCATATCCATAGCGTTCCACCCACCGTTTTGTCATCCACACCGGATGAGATTCGATCACGGCAAGGTGGCGAATTTTATCTTCTTCCTCATCGGGATAACGTATATTATCTATATTCCTCAGAATATTACGGAGGACGGCATTGACAAGATCCGCAGCTTTCTGTCCGCGCAGCCGTTTGATAAACTCAACTGCTTCGTTGACGGCAGCCGAGTGGGGAATCCGGTCGAGAAATTGAATTTGATACAGCGCCACACGAAGTGCATTCTTGATATTCGTTTCTGCTTTTGTGAAATTTCCATGAAAAAAACCCGTGAGCACCCAGTCAAGTTTCATTTTCCAGCGAATCACACCGGTGACAATCTCGTTCATAAGGCCTTTATCCAATTCATTCATCGCATCCGAACTTAATTCGGCATCGAGCAGCCTATCAAGATATGCATCCGAACGTTCCACACGGTTCAGTATTTTAACTGCTGTGCCGCGCGGGCTGGCATATAGACTTACCGGCTGCTGCGAATATTCCTGTGGCGTGACGTCTTCTGACATTCAATAGTCTCTCAATGATGATATTCCGCACCGCAAATTCCAAAAGCAGTGTGGAACTGAACAAACGCTTCGATGTGCGGAATTTGATTATTCGTAAAGGTATAGAATTGTGCTGCCATTGATCAGTCCATTTTTATAAACAGACAGACGAAAGTTCGATACTACGAACTTCCAGACTATCAATAATAAAAAAGCGGAATGTATCCTGACAACACATTCCGCCCTAGAATTGCAATACTGTTATTATACTCCGGCAACTTCTGTTTTTGGTTCCTCTGACTTGGCAGCGTACTTCTTTTTAAACTTCTCGATTCGTCCGGCTGAATCGAGCAGTTTCTGCTTGCCGGTAAAAAACGGATGGCAATTTGCGCAAATTTCTATGTGGAGATTGCCTACGGTAGAACGAGTTTCAAATACATTACCGCACACACACTTAACCACAGCTTTTTTATATACAGGGTGAATTCCTTCTTTCATCTTGATCCTCAGAACAATTTGTAATATTTATCGATTATAAAATACTGAAAAAGGACCTGATTTGCAAAGAGAATTTTATTCCATTATTTTCGCGTAATATCTGCATATATCAAGAGAATATTCTCTTCATATGAATAGGAATTTAGATATTGGCAAATAGTTACGTAATAAATAATCGAGACGGCGTCTCGGTCTATAACCGATATGTTGTTCAGACACAATGAATTGCACTAAGTGGATTTTATACATCTTTTTTCCTAACAGCTTTTTCTATTCATTTTAAATATGCTGCTTGAATTTCACTCCCAATTTTGGTAGATTTTAATCAATGAGACAGACAATTCTTTTACTTATTGCCGCTGCCTGTTTTGGAACTACGCTTTTTGCCCAACAAGCGACGTATGATTTCCTTCGCATCAATGTAAATGCGCGAACCGCAGCCTTAAACGGCAGTTTCGTTTCAATGAAAGACGATCCGAACGTGCTGTTCTACAATCCGGCATCCCTTGGAACTTTAAGCAAACCGAGAATTTCCGCCAGTTATGTGGATTATCTCCTGGATGTTAATATGGGATCGTTGAGCTATGCTCAATACATAGAAGGAATCGGAAATATAGGCGGAGGCGTCACTTATATCAATTATGGTTCTTTTACTCAAACCGATGCAGACTTGAATGAAATCGGCACGTTCGAAGCAAAAGAACTTGCGCTTATCGCAGGCATCGCGATACATTACGATGAAGAGATACTTTTCGGCGTTAATATAAAATATATTCATTCTTCGATTAGCGAGTACAACTCAAGCGCCGTTGCAATCGATTTTGGATTCCTTTATGATGTTCCTTCTCAGAATATTTCAATCGGCGGCAGTGTTTTAAATCTTGGCACACAGTTAAAAAAATACATGGGTGTTGTCGAACAGCTCCCGCTCGATATAAAATTAGGCATAACGAAGCGTCCCGAACATCTGCCGATAAATTTAAACCTTAACTTCCATCGGCTCAATGAAAAGGGCGATACCTTCTGGGACCGATTCAGTGCTTTTACAGTCGGCGCCGAGATATTAATGAGTGAGTCGTTCCGGTTGCGCGCCGGGTACAATAACAAACAGCGGAAGGATTTCAAAATGGGGACAAGCGCCGGACTTGCCGGTTTTTCTATGGGCGCCGGCATTATTGTGAAGAACTATCAATTTGACTACTCGTTCAGCTCTTATGCGAAAGACATCGGGATGCACAATATTTCTCTCGGTGTGAGCCTGTAGCACTTAATAAATGCAAGATCTTCAAAAAAACATCGAATATTTTTCTACTCCTATTCCAGTATCACATCAAGTAACTATTCATTGATATAAAAAAGTATCTTTCCTTTGGAAACCAGGGACGGCAGTAAGCGGCTCTTTTTTATTTACTTCCGGAATATATAAACCGACGGGGAGAACTCAAGTTTTTCATTTGCCGCGTGTGTACGGCTCTTCAAGATACTTTTTCGAATCTTTATGAGAATTATCATATTCTTTCATATCCAGCACCTTTTTATATTGCATCACGGCATCTTGTCTTTTTCCCTGTGCATCGTAGATATTGCCTATAAGCAAATTTCCAAGCGCCATGAATCCGGACGGCTCATCTTTGTCAATTTTCCTGCTCAATTCATCGCTCAGGTATAAGTATTGCAAAGCTGTATCAAATCGTCCTGCCATAAATTCGAATTTCCCAAGGTAGTAGTACGCTTCGCGTGCATCGTACGTGTCATACCCCAGCTGCTTATTAATACAGCGCTTTTCGATCTCAATAAAAATATCTTTTGCCTCGCTTAGATATCCCCTACTGACTAAACAACGGCCCGCATAACGATGGAACATGGAATTATTCGGATATTTTTTATGAAGTTGTCTGGCAATTTCAAGAGCCTTTGTAAAATCCTTCTCATATACGAAATAGTTTTGCATGAGGAAATACATTGACTCGATTTTGGCGTACTTCGCTTTCTGTGATGCCTGACGAAGCTGTTCCAATCCCTTTTCCCGGTCGCCGCTCGGAAAGAAAACCATCGCCGGTTTGACGATCGGATACTTATCGGGTATAACGGACGCATAGTAATTGTAAATACCTATTCCTAATAAAACATCGTAATTGTTCGGTTCCAGTTCGTATGCTTTTTGCACTAACGGCAATGCAATTATTCCGTCATTAGCTGCACCGATCCACTTACCCCTGTTGGCACGCAATCGCCCCCGAAAACCGACTGCACCTCCATTGAAAAACAGCGCTGTCACGTCATTCGGATTCTCATCCAAACGATTCTCGCACATTTCAATAACAAAATCCAGCATCTGGTATAATTTATCATCCCGTGATTCGTCATCGAAGTTGCTGATTATACGTTCCCATTGAATCATTGCCCGAAAAAAATGGCCGGCCGGATGATCCGGGCGCCGGCGAATTACTTCCGTAAAATCTGAATCAGCTCTGTCAAATTCAAAGTTGTAGAGTTTATCAATGCCTGTGAGTACTTTTTGGTGGAGGACCGGATCGTCAAGCCACTGCGATCGAGTGTCGTTTAGGTTAAAAAGAATTAGAACCGTTAAAAGCAAGAATTTATTTGCCACTGCCTTTGTACGCCAATCAATAAAGTATAATAATTTTTGTTGAATATGGTAATATCGCCGTAAAAAGCCTCACTAACATTAAATTAATTTCTTTATCATGTAATCTTTCAGGCCTGTGCATGGGACACGCTCCTGTATCATGGTATCACGGTCGCGCACGGTAACCGTCTGATCTTGTAAGGTCTGAGAATCGATTGTTATGCAATATGGTGTTCCGATTTCATCCTGCCTTCTATACCGTCTGCCTACTGCGCCGCTGTCATCATAGAATACGCGGAAATGCGAGCGCAAATCGGCTTCAATCTTACGAGATAATTCCGGCATACCGTCACGATTTACAAGCGGAAAGACCGCTGTTTTTATAGGTGCAAGTCTATGATGAAGCTTCATTACAACACGCAATTCCATCTTACCTTCCGCATCGGGCGCCTCTTCTTCATTATATGAATCTACGAGAAATGCCATGAACGACCGGCTTGCACCGGCAGAAGTCTCAATGACAAACGGCGTGAATTTCTCCTTCGTTTCTTCATCAAAATATTTCATATTCTTGCCTGAAAACTGTTCATGGCGCGATAAATCGTAATCCGTACGATTATGCACACCTTCGATCTCCCCCCAGCCAAACGGGAAAAGGTATTCGACATCATATGCATCTTTAGCATAATGTGCCAGTTTATCCTTCGGATGCTGATGCCACTGGAGTTTTTCTTTTGTCATTCCGAGATCGATGTACCATTGCATGCGTTCACCGCGCCAGTACTCGAACTGCTGGTCGTCAGTACCGGGTTTCACAAAGAATTGCATTTCCATCTGTTCAAACTCGCGTGTGCGGAAAAGAAAATTCTTAGTATTAATTTCGTTCCGAAAAGCTTTTCCGATTTGCGCAATGCCAAACGGCAGTTTCTGGCGCGACGCAGATTGAACATTTAAAAAATTTACAAATATTCCCTGCGCTGTTTCCGGCCGCAAGAAGACAATCGATGATGAATCCTCCATCGGCCCCACGAACGTTTTAAACATCAGATTGAATTTACGCGCTTCTGTAAATGTCCCTTTGTTACCGCAATTCGGGCATGGCAGCAGGAGCACAATACGCGCAGCATCCTGATCTGTTGAAATAAGTTTTGCGAATTCCTCAATAATCGTCTCATCTTTCTGCTGACCGCCGAATTTTTGTGCATCGAGCCCGCGGAGCACGTCTTTTTTCTTTTTCACCGATAGATCGTCAAAAAGGACATCGATTCTATACCGTGCTTTACACTGTTTACAGTCGACCATCGGATCTGTAAAATTCTCAACATGTCCCGATGCTTCCCATACTCTCGGATGCATAAGAATGGAAGCATCGAGCCCTTCCACATTTTCACGATATGTCATGCTCTTCCACCACTGTTGTTTCAGGTTATTGAGCATCTCAACACCCAGCGGGCCGTAATCCCAGCATCCGTTCAAACCACCGTAAATTTCACTCGATTGGAATATAAATCCGCGTCTCTTTGCCAGTGAAACAATCTTCTCCATTATTTTTGCCTGCTCGCCTACGCTCAGTGAGCTTAGGCGAGCCTGATCGCCTGCGGTCCTGTCGTTCTTGCCCATATTTCTATTGTACTCTCTTCTAATAAGTTAATGAAATGTTACTATTGCTAATTATTCAATAAAAAAGATTTAAGCAACTTCAATCCTGCTTTGATCGCCTATCATAAAACGATGCACTTGCGGTTTTCCGACCGCTTCTACAACTTCGACATCATTGCCGAGAATGCTCCCTTCGATCCGAATACCGACACTCGTCACCTTACAATCCCTGAGAATAATGCTGTATTCAATTTCGCTGTTGCGCACTTCGGTTCTATCTCCAATGGAGGTAAACGGACCGATATAGCTGTTTTCGATAATGCAATTCTTTCCTATAATAACCGGACCGCGGATTTTACTGTTGATGATGTGTGTATCTTTTTCTATCACAACACGTCCCGCAACATCAGAATTCTTATCTATGGCACCGTCGTTTCGTACTGCGATATTATCCAAAATCAGCCGGTTCGCTTCCAGCAAATCGGTAGGTTTCCCTGTATCTTTCCACCAGCCGGTGATTTCTGCGAATCCGACTTTTAAGCCGCGTTCGATAAGCAGTGTGTGCGCATCGGATATTTCCAGTTCACCGCGTGCACTGGGTTTCAGACTTTTTACTGCTTCAAAAATATGATGATCATACAGGTAAATTCCTGCAACAGCAAAATTGCTTTTCGGCTGTTTTGGTTTCTCTTCTACCCGGACAATCTTTCCGTCGCGGATTTCAGGTACGCCGAATCTTTCCGGATCTTTTACTTTTGATAATGTCAGGTAGCAATTACATTCGCTCTTTTCGAACTCATCCACAAATTGTTTTACACCTCCAATGAGCATATTATCGCCGAGATAAAAAATAAACTTGTCGCCGGCTATGAACTTTTCCGCCAATTGTACCACCTGTGCAAGTCCGCCCGGCTTTTCCTGCGGAATATACGAAATCTTCACTCCCCATTTGGAACCGTCGCCAATATACTCCGGCACTTCACGGCTGTCTGCATTATGCACGATGCCGATTTCCTTGATGCCTGCATCCGCGGCTGCTTCGATGGCATAGTAAAGGATCGGTTTGTTCGCTATCGGAATGAGATGCTTATTCTGCGTGTGTGTTATGGGACGCAGTCTTGTACCGCGCCCACCGCTGGCAATAAGTGCTTTCAATGATTATCCTTTGTTCTATTATTCTACCGGTTTTTATTCCGTGCGTCCAAAAAATTAATATAAAACCATATGCATTATGATACAAAAATATTCCTTCTTTTGGAATTTATACTATCAACTTCACAGGTTTTTTTTGGTGAGATTAAATCAATCGCTTTTCTATGTATCGATGGGACTATTTTGCCTCATCCACCTGCATAAAAGCCGCTGCAAGATACCCGACAACACTGCTTTTATCTCCGGTTATATCACCTGAGTTGCAGTAATGCAGTATATTTACTCGGTTTGCTCCTAATTTCTGCGCCGTTTTCATTACAACCGCAATGGGACCGCCGCCGCAGACTTCGAATGACTCATTTTCCAGTCCATCGATGAATGCATCCGAATTGAAATCTTTAACAGCCCTGATCACGCGTTCATCAAGAGATACAGCTTCATCATAAGAATGAAAATGTGAAAGATCACTGCTTGCGACTAACAGAACGTTCTTGTCCGTCATGACACGCGCGAGTACTGCAGAGAGTTCTTCGCATAATTGCCGCCGTTGATCCCCCATTATCACAGGTACAACCGAGTACTCTTTGAGTACACATTGGAGAAACGGTAATTGTACTTCGAGCGAATGCTCCTTACGATGCCCTGCGACTGAAGCAACGATGTGCTTTTCCGCCTGGAGTAATTCCGACCGTACCTCAGTATTGACCGGTACTTTTCCAAGTGGTGTTTCATACGCATCGCCCGGATATACAGAAATGCCGTCAAAGTATTCCCTATGACTCGGCCCGACGGCAATTATACAATCATAATTTCTGCCCTCGAGAAGCTTATAAACGTGTGCGGCCGTAAATCCGGAATATATATATCCTGCATGAGGCGATATTACCGCTCGTACCGTGCCTTTAACTTTCGGCAATTGTACCCGATTCAGCATCTCATCGATGTTCTTTCGAAGTGCAGTCGACGATCTTTCGTAAAACATCCCGGCAACTGCCGGAGCACGAATAATTTCTTTCTCACTCATAGATTTCAATTGTTTTCTTTTTAAAATTCGGATTCATCAAACTTTTCCACAGTAAACGTAAAAAGTTTCACTTCTTTCCGTTTCCAGGCATCGGGAGGTAATCCTGCTTTTGTTGCCGTGTGGCTGAGAAACTGTTCTCGATCCCATTTATACTCGGTTGCTACCTGCGGCAGCAGCAATCCGCGTCTAAATCCGGCATCAATTACCAATCCATGTTCCCCGATTTCTATCTTTTTTAAATCGTGCAGTTCGGAGAGCGGTGAGAGAACGGAAATTTCAATCGTGATATTTGTTAATTCAGCCGGAGTTACAGGCATGAAGCGTGTATCTTCCATGGCTGCTTTTACTGCCGCCTCTTGTGTCGCTTGAGCAAGCGGGAAAAAGGGCTCAACATATCCTATACAGCCGCGAAGATCTCCGCCGACACGAAGAGTGACAAAAACGCCGGAAGGTTGATCTAATGAATCACTTTTAAATTCTCTTTGAGGGAACGGTTTTTTATCGATTGCAGATTGGATAGAAGATCGTGCAATCTTCAGGAGAGCTCTTTTTTCTTCGTTAGTTAATTTCATCGACACCCCCTTCCTTTCTGCTTATCGTATTGTAAGGTAGGGAGGCATAGTCAAACAATCAATAGAATGAAACTTAAGTATTTCAGCCTAAAGTACAGACAGGCCGGGAGCAAGTTTAAAGGCAGCTCATCTATGTTTTATCCGGTTTTTCCCTTCACAAAATCATGCTCGCCGGTTCGTACAACCAGAACAGGACACGGAGCTTTCCGGACAACCTTTTCTGCTGTACTGCCGAAGAGAATATGCTCTACTCCCGTATGTCCATGGGTTGCTATAATGATGAGATCGATATTTCTCTCCTGTGCGTACTGATTAATCTCATAGAAAGGTTTCCCGGTACGAACAACCTTACGCGATACTACTCTGCCGCGGATACCATTCTTGATAAGATTTTCTAATTCTTCATCGACATGTGTCTGCAGTTCTTCTTCTATATTGGGAAATCCAATTTGACCGAAACTAAAATCCGCCGGATAGACTGCCGGTTCGATGACATAGATAAGATCAATGGAAGCCTTGAACTGCTGCGCGAAAGACACCGCATATTTAAGCGCATTCATCGAATGATTCGAAAAATCGATAGGTACCAGAATGCGTTGAAGTTTAATGTGCGAATATCTTGCCGGTTTATTCTTTTTTGCCGGAGCTTTCTTCCTCGGCCGAACCTTTTTCTTTGTCATTGGAATTCCTTCCTTCTTGTGCTTGAAGTCGTTCAAGTTGACTTTTCACTTTAGAAAGTTCTTTATCCGTATGCCGCAGCCGTTGTGCAACTATTTCTGCCAGCTTGAGCACTATTTTGATGCCCAAGGTTGTATTCTTTTCTATTAATTCAAAAAGATCCGGCCGAAAGAAACCGATAAGCGTGCATTCTGTTTTACAGACAGCATTGGCAGAACGCGGCGATTCATCTAAAAGCGCAAGTTCTCCAAAAAAATCTCCGTCGCTGAACAGCGCAAGCTCTCTCTCATTTCCGTCTTTTCCCTGGATCACGATGGATACTTCTCCGTCTTTGACAATGTACATTCCTAATCCGGGGTCTCCTTGATAGAATACAGGTTCACCGCTTCGGTATTCGCGTTTATGGACAATTGCGGCAACTTCTTTTAATTCTCGCGGTGCAAGATTAGCAAATGCCGGAACTTTACTCAACACTTCCTCTACTGTACCTTTGCGAATTACTCGCTGGGAGAATAAATTCCGCCAAAGTGCATTATCACTTGAAGATTGTGAAGTTGCCATCGTCTTTACTCCCGTATTGTTTACCGAACAAACGTCAACCAGTTGTGTTTATCCTGACCATTTTGTACGATATTGAAAAAGGCCGTTTGAAACTGCTTTGTTATCGGTCCGCATTTTCCGGCGCCAATAACAATTTTATCGATTGAACGTATCGGCGTAATTTCCGCAGCTGTTCCGGTGAAGAATATTTCATCTGCAATGTACAACATCTCTCTCGGAATAGCCATTTCAACGATTGAATAACCAGACTCCCTGGCTAATGTGAGCACAGATGAACGCGTGACGCCCGAAAGAATTGCCGAACTCAATGGAGTCGTATAGATTACATTTTCTCGAATGACAAAAATATTCTCTCCGCTTCCTTCGCTAACGGTCCCATCAACTCCTAATGCAATACCTTCCGAATATCCGTTGGTTATGGCTTCCAATTTTATAAGCTGAGAATTCATGTAATTGCCGCCTGCTTTTGCTAATGTTGGAAAAGTATCGGGAGCTGCCCGTCTCCAAGACGATATACAAACATCTATACCTTGTTCCAAAGCATCGGCTCCAAGATATGCACCCCATTCCCAAACGGCAATCGCCATATCAATCGGGCATCCGGTAGGATTCACTCCTACATCGCCATATCCACGGTATATGATAGGCCGAATATAGCATGCTTCCAAATTATTAACAATTATTGTCTGCTTGATTGCATCGGCAATTTGCGATTCCGTATACGGAACCTGAGACCTGTAAATTTTCGCCGAATCAAACAGACGGCGAATATGCTCGTTAAGCCGGAATACCGCTGATCCCTTTTTTGTATCATAACACCGAATTCCTTCAAACCAACTTGAACCGTAATGCACAACATGAGACAGCACATGAATTTTTGCATCGTCCCAGTTGACGAATGATCCATTCATCCATATTTTTTCAACTTTTTTAACTGCCATAATTAATCCGATAAGTTAGTTAGCGATCATGATAATATTATTTTTTTCAATTCAACAGATTCATTCCATAAATTCTGTATCTTTTTGTAATTTTGCCCTGCATGGCTTCTGCAGATTTTACCATCGGCTCATTATCTTCAAGAATCCAGCTTGCTTCACCGTATTGATATCCTAATTTCTTTGCGCGGATCGCCGTTTCATAAAAAAGTGCCGCTCCTGCTCCCGTGCTTAAATATTCAGGTATAACTCCCAAGACAAGAATACGGACGAGATTTATTTCTTTTTTCTTAGTTTTGAGATAATATAATGCCGGTAAAATATTGCCATTTTTATTATACTTCAACGCAATATTTATATCAGGAAGCGAAAGTGCAAATCCGATCTGCTTTCCTTCTTTTTCAGCAAAGATTACCAAATCAGGAACAATAATCTGCTTAAGATCTGCAGCCAGCGCATCAAACTCTTCGTCAGTCATTGGAACCGCACCCCAATTCTTCGCCCATGCTTTATTATAGATTTTCTTTACTCTATCAACTTCGTCATAAAAATGCTTCATGTCAAATCCTCGAAACGAAAGCTTCTGCCGTTGCTTTGCAAGTTCGTGTGCCCTGTTAAAACGGTCCGTGTATACCGTTCTTTGATCGAGTAAATATGCGTATAGGTCTTTTGCCTTCTTAAAACCGTACTTTTCGATCAGATTGATATAGTACGGCGGATTGTAAGTCATCATAATAGCCGGACTTAAATCAAATCCTTCAATAAGCAGTCCTATTTCATCATTAATCGACGGATTCACAGGACCGCGCATCGCTGTTACACCGCGTTCCTTTAAATACTTCTTTACCGTATCAAACAATGCATCCGCAACACTCTGATCATCGATACATTCAAAGAATCCAAAAAATCCGATTTTCTCTCCATGCTCTTTATTATGGTTATGATTGATAATGGCAGCAATTCTACCAACAACGATTCCATCACGCTCAGCGAGATAAAATTCTGCATCTGAATGCTTATAAAAAGGATTCTTCTCCCGGTCCATTAACTTTTTCCGGTCCATCACTAACGGTGGGATCCAAGCCGGATAATCCCGATAGATTTTCCAGAGGAACCGGATAAACGAATATGCATCTCGTTTCGAGCAGATAGGTCTGACAGTTAATTCGTTCACAATGAATCCAGATTGATGATATAAAGAAGCCGCAGCTTGTTATCAACCGCGGCCAGCAATCAATTTAAATTTTAGTTATGCAAGCTTAGTTGATGACACCAAATTTCTTGCCTACTTTGTTGAATACTTCGAGAATTTTATTCAAATGATGCTCTTCATGCGTCGCCATATAACTCGTTCGAAGCATTTCCATGCCGGGAGGCACACCCGGCCGAATAAACGCATTGACAAAGACACCTTCATCGTAAATAGCTTTCCACATCATCAGCACTTTTTCAGTTTCTCCGATTATAACGGAAACGACTGCTGTATCATGTTCACTCACTCGAAAGCCCATTGTTTGCAATCCCGCGCGCATTTTTCGCGCATTATACATCAACCTATCAACACGCTCCGGCTCGGTCTCGAGAATATCGAGCGATGCCAATACCGCCGCGACCGACGCAGGTGCCGGACTTGCACTGAAAATTAGAGCCGGCGCATTGTGTTTGAGATAATCAATGACTTTCGCATCACCCACAACAAATCCGCCTAACGAAGCAAAAGTTTTGCTGAATGTTCCCATAGTGAGATCTGTTTCTTTTTCAAGGTCGAAATGGCTTGCTGTTCCCCGGCCGCCTTTTCCGATCACACCGATCGCATGTGCATCATCAAGCATAACGTGTGCATTATTTTTCTTTGCAACTTTTATCATATCCGGCAGGTTAACAATCTCGCCTGATGTGCTAAAAACGCCGTCGCTTACTATTAATTTGGCTGCGTCCGCCGGAAGCTGCGAAATAACATGACCTAAATGCGCCATATCGTTGTGCTTGTACCGAACAACAGCGCTCCCATTTACATAGGATGCCATACCTGCAGCGACATAAGTACCTGCAACAATACTCGCATGATTGTCCTTATCAGAAATAACATAATCGCCATTTTGAACAAGCACGGGAACGATCCCCTGTCCCGTCTGATACCCGGTACTATATAGTAAACAAGCTTCTTTACCCATGAATTTAGCAAGCCGAAATTCCAATTCGTTATGTAAGTCAAGCGTTCCTGTAAGATATCGCGAGCCTGAACAGCCTGTGCCATATTTTTTTATTGCCGCAATTGCGGCTTCCCTTACTTTGGGGTGTGCTGTTAATCCAAGATAATTATTTGAACCTGCCATAATAACTTTACGGCCCTCAATTTTAACAACCGGGCCTTCACTCTCCTCGATAGCATGAAAATACGGATAACAACCTGTTGCTTTCACTTCATCTGCGCGCGTAAAACTCCGACACTTTTCAAAAAGATCCAATTAAATCTCCTCGGAACATGGATAAGAATAATCACGAACTTAAGCGGTTTTTGCTTCTCGTGCTTTTTTTTAATATAGTTGAATAAGCAAAGAAAGTCAATGAACACATAAGTAAGGAGGTTTTAATACTAACGGTCTTCGTTACAGGAGGTACCGGTTTTATCGGCAGCCACACCGTTGAGCGTCTAACAAGAGAAGGTTATAATGTACGATGCCTTATACGTCCGCATCAGGTGAATCTGAGGTGGCTTGAAAACCTGCCCGTCGATATCGTAAAGTGTGATCTGTTGGATTCCGCCTCGCTTTCGAAATGTCTGGAAGGCACAGATTATATCATCCATATTGCAGGTGTGACTAAAGCCAAGCGGAAGAGCGATTATTTTACCGGCAATGCAAAAACAACTTACCATCTTCTTAATGCAGCAAGCAAAATAAAAAATTTAAAGAAGTTCTGCTACTTGAGCAGTTTAACTGCCGTAGGACCAAGCATGACTGGTACTCCTCTCACAGAAACAGCCGACTGCCGACCTATTACTGCATATGGTAAATCGAAGCTTGAGGCGGAGAATTTTTGCAAACAATTTGTTGACCGAATACCGATTGTTATTATACGGCCCCCTGCGGTATTCGGACCGCGCGATACGGATATTCTGGAAATGTTTAAATGGGTCAGCCTGGGTTTCAAACCGATTATCGGCTCATCGGAGAAAACACTAAGTCTCATCTATGCACCGGATTTAGCAAAAGGAATCATTCATGCATCTATGGATGAAAGGACATCGGGACAAATATATAATATCTCAGATCCGACTATTTTTACATTCTCTCCCCTCATCGATTATCTTGCAACTTTAGTTAATAAAAGAATAATAAACATCCGGCTTCCTAAAGAACTCGTCTATTCAATGGCAGGAATTACGCAGTTTTTTTCGACGATTGTCAATAAACCGGCTGTCCTGAACATTGAAAAAGCTCGGGATCTTTTACAAAAGCATTGGGTTTGTGATTCGAGAAAAATCCATGAACATATCGGATTCCACACAGAGACATCCGTTTATGACGGTTTGAAGAAGACATTCAAATGGTACAAGGGAACCGGATGGCTGTGATATAAGAAAATTAACAAACAAAAAGTGCCTTGTCTTAGGACCTTAGTTAGGAAGCAATTTGAAATTAATCATGGAGACGAAGAATGTTGAAGTATTATTTATTAGTCTTTGCCGGCGGCGGTGCATTATTGACACTTAAAAAAGTAAATGTGATCAGTTACTCGGCAGGGAAAAGCGACTCAAAATAATTTCAATTTAGAAGAAGCAAAATTTGAGTTACAGAAACATTCCGATGCACCAATAGCAAGCGGCGGAAACAAGCGCTGTCGCAGGAATTGTTATAATCCAAGCGATAATAATTCTCCCTGCAAGGCCCCACTTCACTGCCGAAACACGTTTGGTAGCACCAACACCCATAATTGCACCTGTGATAGTATGAGTCGTACTGACGGCGATGCCGCTGAATGCTGTAATAAGCAGTGTAAATGCACCTGCCGTCTCGGCACAAAAACCGCCCGAAGGTTTTAATTTTGTAACTTTCTGCCCCATCGTTTTCACAATACGCCAGCCGCCAAAAAGAGTACCGAATGCAATCGAGATATGACAGCTTATAATAACCCACCAGGGGACTTCAAATGTTCCCAGGAAACCTACAGTAACAAGTAATCCAGTGATAATACCCATTGTTTTCTGGGCATCATTTGTTCCATGCCCAAGGCTGTAAAATGCCGCTGAGACTAATTGCAGTTTTCTAAAATGATTGTTAATCTTGGAAGAAGGGCGATTGTGAAAAATCCAGGACAACAATGTCATAAGCATAAATCCGAGCAGCATACCCATAATCGGAGCCAATGCAATAAAAATGACTGTCATTGTCCACCCGCTCCAAATTATCGAACTGATTCCTGTTTTTGCTATTGCTGCTCCGCCTAAACCGCCCATTAAAGCATGGGAAGAGCTTGAAGGTATTCCATAATACCATGTAATCAGATTCCAGGCGATAGCACCTACTAGAGTACTGAGAATTACATAGTGGTCTAACGTATCAAGACTTACCAAACCTTTGCCAATTGTCTTTGCGACACGCACATCAAAGAGAAATGCCGCCACAAGATTAAAAAATGCCGCCCAGACAACCGCCTTTCGCGGAGTTAGTACTCTCGTAGAGACTATTGTAGCGATGGAATTGGCTGCGTCATGAAATCCGTTGAGAAAATCAAAGACAAGTGCAATAAATATGATGAATACTATTAACGCTACCATTTTACAAGTGTGCTGTCAATTGTGTTTTATCAGTATACCTTCCAGCACATTTGCTGCATCTTCGCATTTATCCGTAGCGGTTTCGAGGCCGACAAAAATTTCTTTTATTTTGATAATTTGAATCGGATTTTCTTCTTTTTCGAATAAATCAGCAACTGCCTGATCAAAAATCTCATCGGCCTGGTTTTCATATTCATTCACCATTTTAAATGTATCTTGAAAAACTTCCGTTTTATTCAAATTGCGCAGAAGGTGAACGCCGTTTTTCAGCTCGTTTATGGAAAGCAACAGAACATCGATAAGCTGCGAAACGGCATCCGGTGCATGCGTAATCTTATACATCACAAACCGGTGAGCGCATCCGTCCATATGATCGAGAACATCATCCAGGGCAGATGCAAGTTCATGGATATCTTCGCGGTCCATGGGAGTGACAAATGTCGAATTAAGTTCGGAAAAAATTCTATGAGCGACCGAGTCGCCGTCATGCTCTATATCCTTAATTTTTTTCGCTACTTCTTCTCTTTCCGACTGCTTTTGACAAAGCGGAAGTTTTTTTAACTCCATTCCGGCTTTTACCAAATTCTGTGCAGATTCTTCCAATAAGACATAAAAATGGTCGTCATGGGGAAGAAGCTTCTTTATGAGTTGATCAAGTTTCATAGGCCTGTCTTAGTGTTATGAAGAAAAAAGTAGTTCACCGGCAGATTTAGATAAAAGATATTCTTATTTCCTGCCAATACAAGGTAGCAGAATGTTGTTTTAAAACCAATTGCTTTTTCTATCCGATCGCAACAATTGCTAAAATAGGAATTCTTTTCCCGCGGATATCATCATACAGAAGATTTTAATACTTTCTCCTGCATTTTTTTTCGATATGAATCAAGTTTTGCGCTCAGATTTGAATTGCTGAGCGCTAGTATTTCTAGGGCGAGTAGACCGGCATTGGCCCCGCCGTCGATAGCGACCGTAGCGACTGGAATTCCTGCAGGCATCTGAACCATTGAAAGCAATGAATCGATCCCGTTCAATGTCTTGGATTTAATCGGTATGCCGATCACAGGCAGCGTCGTGACCGCCGCTACAATACCTGCCAGATGTGCCGCACCACCTGCACCTGCTATGATGACTTTTATTCCCTTCTCCTTAGCCGCCTTCGCATATTCAATAGTCTGCTCCGGTGTGCGATGTGCCGATAATACTTTTACTTCACAGGGAATATCGAACTCCTTGAGAATTTGCTTTGCCTGTTCCATTGTCTCTGCATCCGATGCACTTCCCATAAGAATTGCAACAAGTGGATTTGAGGATTTGTCCGAGCTTAAAAGAATCATATAATTATTCTCCTGCTATGATACTATTCTGCACATATTATCTAACCGTTATGAGATGCAGCTTTGCGTAATCGATCCATAACTGCCGCACCAAGTCCTTTTTCTTCTACACTCTCTATTAAAATAACATCTAAATTCTGCCGATCCAATTCACGCAATGCTCTGAATATATTCTTTGCGATATGCTCAATTGAAGATTCTAAACTCAAATGAAATGAGGACTGCTCAATGCCTGCTAATTCTTTTGAATACGTTATCGATCCGATCTTCTTCAACTGTTCCTTATTCTGCCGGATATACTTTCTGAACTTTTCCTCATCTGCAGGCGGGAATAAAATCACATGCGCTCTCGGAGCATAATGACGATGTCTCGTACCCGGTGAACGTCGAAGTATCTCTGTTTCATTTGTCCAATGTACTTCTTTAACTTCTTTCTCTATATCTTCCCGGCTTAATCCGCCTATCCTTAAAATGATCGGAGGATCGGCGGTAACGTCCAGCACTGTCGATTCTATCCCTATTTTTGCCGGACCTGCATCGATAATCAGATCAATTTTTCCGTTCAAGTCGTTATATACATGTTCTGCCGAAGTCGGACTTGGTTTTCCTGAAACATTTGCACTCGGTCCGACAATACCGCCTCCAAATTGCCTCAGTAATTCCAAAGTCACCGGATGATCCGGTACACGAAGAGCTATAGTCTCCAATCCTGCTGTTACAATATCAGAAACAATTTTTTTTCTGTGGAATACTAATGTCAATGGACCGGGCCAAAATCGCCGGGCAAGCTGCAATCCTTTCTCCGAAACCAACGATGCAAATTGATGAATATTTTCCAGTGATGCAATATGCACGATAAGCGGATTATCAGACGGCCTTCCCTTGGCCTTAAAAACTTTCTGTACAGCTCCGGCATTCAATGCATCGGCACCAAGTCCATATACTGTCTCTGTTGGAAAAGC
>CAZYAM010000013.1:0-39051 GCA_964645575.1 uncultured Ignavibacteriaceae bacterium | reverse complement strand
CTATACTCATTGTTGAAGACAGCCCAACGCAATTGCTTATACTTCGAAATCTGCTCGAGAAAAATGGCTACAATGTCGAGAAAGCAGTAGACGGTGAGAATGCTCTTTCCTGTGCGCGAAACAGCAACCCCGATCTCATCATTAGCGATATTTTTATGCCGAAAATGACCGGCTATGAACTATGTCAAGCTCTCAAGCAGGATTCTCTTCTCAGATCAATACCGGTCATATTGCTTACCACTATGTCTGCTTCAGAGAGTGTTGTTAAAGCAATTAATACCGGTGCCGACTATTTTGTCCCAAAACCATACGATGAAAAGTACCTTATTTCAAAAATAAAATCTATTCTGGCTACAAAAACTCTAAGCGTAAATTATGATCAAAAAGAAACAATGGAAGTCGTGGTGGACGGCGTACAGCATACAATCACAGCAAGCCGCCAGCAAATATTGAATTTGTTTTTATCCACATATGATGCCGTGATTCAGAGAAATAACGATCTCGATAAAGCACATAAGAAACTCCGAGAGATGCAGAATCAATTGATCGAGAGCCAGCGCCTTGCAGCAGTTGGAGAAGTCGTTAGTACTATATTCCACGAAATTAATAATCCTCTTACAGCAGTCATGGTTCCTTTGCAGTCACGCTTACGGCACGACTTACCGGATAATTATCGAAAAGATTTTGAAAATTGGCTGTCAATGCTTAAGAGAGTAGCTGATGTTGTGAAGAAATTATCGGAGTTAAAGTCATCCCCAACGACTTCAGCAGGAGGGGATTTCAGAATGATCGATCTTACGATAGAATAGAATTATTTTTCTCTTAACAGCGGGACCTTCAAAATCACTTCTACTCGCACACAACACTCGTTTATGATTTCGGAACTTAGAATTCACTGTCTTGATTTGTGACCCCGGCGTGACTCGAACACGCGACCCACAGCTTAGAAGGCTGTTGCTCTATCCACTGAGCTACGGGGCCAGAACTTTGTTTTCTTAAAGAACGTTTAGTCCCGATATAAAACATCGGGATTCTGAAAATTACTTCCACTCGCTGTACAACGCTCGTGGGTAATTTTCGAAAAGGCTGTTGCTCTATCCAACTGAGCTACGGGGCCGATCTTATTTTAGCTTAAACTAATATAAATATACAAAACCATCTGAATGAAGGCAATTACAGACCGGTAAGATTAAGCGGGTTTTGATAATGGACAATTATAAGAATGGCAATTTTCTATTCTATTTTCTGTTTCTATGAAAAAGTTATAATAATTACCGGCACATATCAAAAAATGCCTTTTGATACATAAAACAAAGATAGGCGACTATAATTGTTACCCCTGCTTATCGCTTTTTTATGCGCCTTATCTTTTTCCAGTTACGGTGTCTCTTTTAATGGCTTAGGTGCTTTTGGGAATAACCGAATAGCAAGAATCGGTATAAGAAGAACTCCAAGAAGGACAAGTACATAAATCAACCATGATGCCCCAGGTGATACAGTTGAACGCCACTTTTCTACTTTTGCTTCAATATTCTTTCTTTGTGTATCGGATATTTTGTTAAGCTCGGTTAATGCAGGCAGCCATATAGCATTCATATCTGCCAACCAAAGATTTTCATAAAAGTTAGTAAAGAGTTTATAACGTGTGTCATTAGTCTCTTCATTCGGATTCTGTATTTGTTCGGAAAGGAATGATACAAAGTTCGTGCTGAACTCTTCACCGTTTCTAAATTCTTTTACAAAAAAGCCCTTCTGCTTAAACAATGAATTTAATGAACGCCACATCGCAAAGTTAACTTTATCTCCCCATACAGACAGCATAGAATCAACTGTACTTACTTCATACTTCCTGGTTTTTGCATTAAGATAGATCGAACTAAGTTTCGGCGCAATTCCCGTCCATTGCGACTGAAACCGTTTTTGTTGTCGAACAAGTGTCACTAAATCGCTGCCTTTAAGTTGTGTTGTCTCAAGGAATGCAACGTTGTCCATAACGGAACGCTTCACATTACTGATAACACTATGTTTTTCAATTTTACCCAGTAATCCCTGTTTCTCAACATCTTTCATATCACTAACATTCTTATCGTACTGAAGAAAAAGAGTGTCGGCCAGCGCAAAGATAAGCGCGTCACGATCCTGCAGTCCTTGATTCAGTCTTACAATCATGTTGCGCAGAGAATCCAGCGGAGTAGCAGCATTGAAGAGGTTGCCTGTAAGCTTCTGCACATTCTTCGTAAGCATCTGTATATCAGATAAAAGTTTTTCATTCCGCTCATCCAGCTTCTTTATTTGATCAGTAAGTCCGCGTACGGTTGCTTCCAACTCCGTAATACGAATCACCTGGCTTTCGATAAAACCAAGATCTTTCTGACGCACAATAAGCTTTGCACGAAGATGTTCTATTGTCCTATTATATCCTTCCGGATAAATGGCTTTATTGAGAAGAACTTTGTCTTCGGAAAATTCTCTTTCCAGCGCGTCAACGGAAGCGTTAAGTTCAGCACATTCCTGTACCGAATTTGCTTTATCAACATTCTTCGAAATGGATTGGGTCTTGCTGCGAAAAAGCTGGACAGTAGCATAATCGGATTTATGCTGAGCAATCAGCACCATACTTGAAAACAATAGTAAAATAATAAAGCGAAGGATGTTCTTCATTTGTTTTCTCCTTCTACAATTCCATCTTTCGTCAATAAAACAGGCGGATTCTCTCCGTCTAATAATTGTATATAAGGAGGCCTTTGATTTAAAGCCGGTTTCTCTATACCGTCTTGTGTAATAAGAATTCTCTTTGCAAGTTTTAACCCTCCTTCAATTTGCGCGAACACATATACATTTTTGAATTTTGAAGCTGTCATGAAGTAATAACCCTCCATGTTCCGAATAACCCTTATAGTAACATTCTCAATATTAACCGTGTCTTGTGTCTCGTCGTAAAGGAGTTCTTTAACATTTATTGAAAAATAATACTGATTATCTTCTATCATACCTTTCTCGTTTACTTTCGATACAGATTCTATAGGCCACGCAAAAACACCCGGCTTCAGCGTAAGAGATGAACAGCCTGAAAGAACTAATAACGAGAATAACATAGGGATGATGGTCGCTTTCATACTACCTCCAAAATATTTAACTCAAAAAAGCATATCCGTACAATCTTATTCAATGTATTAAAGGATAATATCGGATTCAAGTGGTACCCCGTTTTTTATGTCAGCGAGGGTGATACCCGCAAATTCCCATTGGTAGTATTGATAAATTCATACCGAAAGTATACTTCCCTCTCTCTCCAATAGAAGCAAAAAAACCTGTTGAAAATGAAAATATTTTAACGAATCCGGGATAGATATTCAATCGGATCAACTCATAAAAACTATCACAAGCAACAAAAGAAGCAAGCAATGAATTGTTGCGGTCCCAATAAATACCCGCCATCGGGCAGACAATAATTGATTTCGTTATGGTTTCATTCCGCGTATCTACAGTGTACACGCGCTTGGAGCTGACCCCGACTCCGACAGAAACAGCTTCTTCATCGTTAGTTTTGAAAGATAAACCCAACAATCCGAAAATACCAAAATGGTACAAAAGACTTGTCTTGCCTGAGGATGTAATGGGATATTTCATCACAAAACCCTGGCCTAAATTTCGAAATGTCATAGGATTAAATGAGACTGCTGGCTGCATCGACCAATCGTTTAAGCTGAGTTTTTCAGAAAAGAACTCCGATACATCGTCAAAATTAAACAAGATAATGCCCAGCGGATCAAATAAGAGCAAATCAGCAATCGGATCGACGTTTGAACAAAATTCCCCGTCTCCGGCTTCAATAATTTCATTTATATAATGATACGACATTGTTGTAAGAGCTCCCAGAATTCTGGGAACAGGATATCCATGTGCATCATACCATTCTGATATTTTACGGGATGCCATGCCGCCGCCAATCAGGTGCAGTGTGTAATTGGGAAAATATTGCGCACGTTCCCTATTGAGGCTGGCCGGGAATATTTCATTTCCGATAAACCGATTCCAGCCGTATTTATTTATTTGAGGGAAAGGAGCCTTAATATTTAGCCAGACATTGCGTGCACCGTTTTTCCAGGGAATTTGCGAAAGACTGTGAGAATACTCATAGACCTGCAATTCGTCGAATCCGCCGTTTACGAGAAGTGAGACCGGATTGAACGTGAATTCCGAACCGTATGGAAGCGAATGGTAGAAGTAGTGCTTCATTTCTTGCGCTCCGGCAGATTTAATAAATAGTATTGCTGAAACCTCAAGAATCCAAAAATTTTTTAAAAAAAGAGAATGATACAAAGGAATACCTATCAGTCCATTAATCCGTATATCCTGTATTCTGCCGATCTATAATCCCAAAATTCATTTATTGCACACTCATCTTTTTTTCTACTTGACTTTGTCTTGCTTCCACCAGCGCGTAACCACTTCTTCAATCTTTGTCTTTGCATCGCTATGTTTCCACTTCTCATAGAATTTAATATCACTGCTATCCGGCTCAGGATCAGGAAAGTCAATTTGTATACGCATCGGCATTGGAACTGCTTCTCCTACAACAAGCGCTTCTCCCTGTCTCAGGGACGGCAGCACATCGGTGAAGCTTGCAAAAGTATCCGGCACCAATCGTCTGACATAATTCTGATCAAGGGGATTTGTCAAGCGCAATATTACATAATTGTTGCATTGTGAAAGGATAGTTTCTGAAACTTCAACCGGACGTTGGCTTACTACCATGCAGCTAACGCCGTATTTTCGTCCTTCCTTTGCGATACGTTCCACAGTTTTCCGTGCAGCAGCGGTAGTATTGAGATTGCTCGTCAGGTAGTTATGTGCTTCTTCGAACACGAGCAATATGGGAAAGTCGCGCCTGTTAGGATTCCAAAAATTAAAATCGAAAATGATTCGGGCCAGAAGAGACACAATCGTATTTACAACATCAAACGGCACACCGCTTAAATCAAGAACTGTTACCTTAGCATTTTCATCGGCGCCAAGTATCTTGTTCAATAGGTCATTAAATGTTACGGAGCTAACATATTTCTTCGGCCGGAACATAAATCCATATCGCGGATCATTCAATTTACCATCGAGACGAACAAGGAATCTTGTAAACTTACCATAGAACGCTCCATCTTTTACAACTGAGCCTGTCGTCACTTTTTCGGAATCAAGGTATTGCATTTTTGCACGGATTTCGCTCAGATCGTAATATACCGGTGTATCGATTGTTACAATCGTAGACATTTCCGGATTCTTGCCTTTCTTCGACATAATAACGAGATCCTTAAGCACAGTGATCTGGCTGGACGCATTTTCGTCTTTCTCATCAATAAACATTTCACGCAGTTCATCGAAGTTCATCAGCCAGTATGGAAGTTCAAATTCTGCAATATCAAGGTGATTGCAATTTCCTTCGAATGCACGCTGATATTCATTATGAATATCAAGAATGATGATATTTGTATCCGGATATCTCGCAACTTTCTGCAACATAGAAGCTACAGCGCAAGATTTTCCAGAACCGCTGGAACCAAGTACGGCAATGTGTTTACCAAAGAATCTATTCGCGTCAAGGTATGCCCGCTGATTTTCAAACAGGGAAACCAGTCCCACAGAAAATCCGTACCGCTGGTAAATAGCGAATGCAATTGAGAGATCGGCATCTTCCGCAAGATACACAGGTGAATCAACCATCGGAAAAACGGAAATACCGCGATCATAACGGCCGCTTTTTACCGTCCCAATCAATGACACATCGATTCTGTACCTCTGGTGGGCTTCTCCGTTAACTTCCACATCTTCCTTTTTAAGTTCCGACACCATCCCGATTAATACCAGTGTTCCGGTTGGTATTAATACATAAGTACCAATCTGGCCGATATTGTATGTCTTTCCGTTAATCTCTCTTTTCAAAGATGTTATTTTGGCATCGAGAATAATGGAAACGAGCGCACTATTCACAGCTGATACGACACCAATATATTTTTTCTCAACCATAGCTAAACCTTTCTAGAATATTTGACTACTAACTGACTCGTTTAATAACGACGATCGTTCGATCGTCCGAATATTCTGCGCCTTTTGAAAATTGTTCTACATCCTCAATCAATGTCTTGCATATTTCTTGTGCTCCCTTGCTTGCAAGCCGCTTAATATTGTCTGCGAGATTTTTCTCTCCATAGGAAACACCATCGGTATTAAGCGCTTCAGTAATCCCATCCGTATAAATAACAGAAATATCGTCTTTCCTTAACATTGTGCTCTCCACACGATAATTGCCGCGTGGAAACGGACCGAGGATTAGTCCCGTCGGTTCCAATAGTTCAATATTCTTCTCTTGCGCATGGTAGACCATCGGACTATTATGTCCAGCATTTGCATAAAGCAGCAAACCTTTTGCTCCATCCGTTAACTCTGCATAAAACATCGAGACAAATTGTTCTTCCAAAAAAGAACGGTTCACAATTCTATTAATACCCGACATCAACGTTGCAGTTTTTGTATGATGTGCGACTCCCATTCTAAGAGCTCCAACGACATACAACGCCTGAGCTGCAGCTCGGAATCCTTTACTCGCCGCATCGCCTACAACAATTGTAAGACGGTCTTTTGTCTCATCTGAAAAAATATAATCAAAGAAATCTCCACCAACAATACGATCAGGGACAGAAATTCCATAAATATCATAATAATAAAAATGCAAAAACGGCTCGGGTAAGATACTCTGTTGGATCTCACGCGCTTTATCGATATCCTGCTCGAGTAATCGGGCTTTTTGCTCAATACGTTTATTGCGCAGGACAGAAGTGACTGCCAGGCTGATTATATTAAGATTCGGAAGCATATCTTGATCGATGAAATCTGAATTGAACGCCAGAACATACTGATAAACACTTTTATCCCGGTACGGCATTCTATCCCCTATACCCGTAGCCGAATACTTGATTATACCTTTTTTTCTTAAATAACGATCTGTCTCGTTGGCAATAATAGAACGCTGTTCTATTAGATGTTGAAACAAAGGATAGCGTGCAACTTGAATATGGTAACCGGAATCAAGTCGGTCAATCTGTCCAATTTGATGAATTACGCGGTACGATTCGGAGGATGGTTCATACTGCCAAAGCCTGCCGCCTTTTAAAAGAATATCTTCAGTTTTCACAATTTCATTCAGAACATGTTTAAGCAGCTCTTTCTCTGTTTTGAATTGAATAGAAGCAAAACTTTCTATAGTACGATACAATCGGCGTTGGTTCATACAGGTCTTTCTATCGGAGCAACAGCATCTTCAAAGATTTTCTCGATTTCCTCAAGTCCTTCCGATCCTAATATATATTCAAATTCTTCCCGACAAATATCAAGCACTGTTAACGATCCGTTTGGAACGATGCACCAACATTGCGGATCGTTTATAAAATCGGTTTCATCTATCGTCAATACATGTCCATCTATTACCAGAGGAAATGCAACACAATAGAAAGGTTTAAGAGTATACTTGTTCATTCCTTCTGCTATTGCGGTCTTCTGTAACGCACAGAGACCTTTGCTGTCTAGAAACACGCACTTATTGTTCCGCAATGCAGTACCGTCGCATCTGCCTGACGGAAAATCAATATCACATTCTACACAATTATCAAACCATTTTGCAGCATCATGTTCCTGTTCCGGTTCTAAGTATTTTTTTATTATATCTGCATATGCAAGAATACGCTCTTTCTCTTCTATATCAAGGAGCACTCCTTCTGCACAACATGCTCCATAGCAATTACACATTGAACAACCGTTAGAAAAACGGTGCTGTATAATTCTCGGATTAATTCGTAGTTCCGATATATGTTTTAAATTATGTTTCGTAATAATCATATAATTCAAATCAGTCATGCATCTCCTTCTGTCTAATGTAATTAATCAAATCCGTGCTAACAACTGCCATTCCGAGCTGTCTCAGCATCATCACTAATTGACCTCGATGGTATGATGAATGGTTTATCTTATGCTGCATCTGCTGATACAAAAGCTGGGCATAATCATTTCCTTTAAAATCCTCGTATTGCAAAGGTGTATTCAACTTTTCCTTTGTAAGACCCCACATGAAATTACCGATCTCGCACTGATACATATCCCATTGCTTTTTTACAATTTCCAGCTGTGGAAAGTTCTCGACTAATAGCGGTTCAGGTTCTTTACCCATCCAGCGATTTAACCATATTTTGTTTGCAGATAGAATATGAACCAGCGTTCCCTGAATACCGCCAAAGCTGGAATTAAGATTCTTTATGTATTGATCTCTTGTAAGCGCAGCGATCTTTTCGAACATTTTTAAATTCGCCCATTTATCATACTCATATAATAATTCGATTTCCTTCTTATCCATTTCTCAATCCTTTTCTTCGGCTTTATTTTTTAATGCCGCCAGTATTTGCATTGCTTCCAGCGGCGTCATATGTTCGATATCAAGAGCACGGAGTTCCGTTCGCAGTTTATCATCTTTTACTTCAAACATTTTCATCTGTGTCATTTCCTCTTTTTTCTTCACTCTCCTATCTAATAATTCCTTATCTCTTACTACCAGCTCATAGCTTTCCAAATTTTTCAATACTGTCTTCGCTCGTTCCGTCACTTCCTCCGGTAAACCGGCCATTTGTGCTACTTGAATTCCGTACGAATGATCGGCGAATCCCGGTAACACTTTATGAAGAAAAATAACTTTATCACCGTACTCACGCACATCAACTTTTAAGTTTTTTATACGAGGGAAAATTTCGGCAAGTTCGTTTAATTCATGATAGTGCGTCGCAAATAGAGTTTTGGCACAGGTAATATTATGCAAATATTCCGTGAGTGCCCAGGCAATGCTGATACCATCGAACGTACTTGTACCGCGTCCAATCTCGTCCAGCAATATTAAACTGCGTTTTGTCGCCGTGTTTACAATATTCGCTGCTTCATGCATTTCCACTAAAAATGTGCTTTCTCCGGAAGCGATATTATCGCTTGCCCCCACGCGAGTATAAATACGATCCACCATCCCTATGTGTGCAGATGCAGCCGGAACAAAACTACCTATATGCGCAAGCAGGACAATCAATCCAACCTGACGCAAATAACTCGACTTACCGCTCATATTCGGTCCGGTAATGATAAGAATCTGATCTGCTGCTATGTCCAGTTGCGTATTGTTCGGTGTATAATGCTCCCCGGGCGGCAGAAGCTTCTCAATAACTGGATGCCGGCCTTCTTTGATATCTATAATAAAAGAATCATCTATTATCGGACATATATAGCGGTTCTCAATTGCAGCTTCCGCCAGCGAGATGTAGCAATCCAATACCGCAATAGCATGCGCGTTTGTTTGAATTGCATCTATATATTCGGTTATCATTTGCCGCAGTTCATTGAAAAGGCGTGTTTCCAGTGTAACGATTTTTTCTTCAGCATGAAGTATCTTTTCTTCATATTCCTTTAACTCCGGCGTAATAAACCGTTCGGCATTTGTCAAGGTTTGCTTCCGGATATAATTAGCCGGTACTTTATCTTTGTGTGCATTTGTTATTTCGATGTAATATCCGAAGACATTTGTGTAACCAATTTTAAGCGATGATATTCCGGTGCGTTCTCTTTCCGATTGCTGGTGTTTCGCCACCCAGTCCTTTGCTCCAAATGCCAGCATCCTGATATTATCTAATTCTGCATTATATCCCTTCCGAATTACTCCACCGTCTGCAAATGTCATCGGCGGATCATCGCTAATTGCCTGTCCGATGGTGGAAACAATTTCAGCAAGCGGATCGAGGCAATTATCCATGTCCTTTATTGCCGCACATTTAAAGTATTTGATTTTAGATTTAAGATTTGGAATTTGTGCCAGCATGGCTTTCAATTGATTCATTTCTCGCGGATTTGCTCTGCCGGTAGCAATTTTTACTATCAACCTTTCAAGATCGCCTATCGGCTCCAATTCTTCACGAGTTTTCCACCGTTCCGTTTCATTTGACACCAGTTCCTTAACCGCGTCAAGCCGAGCACGGATCGGTTCAAACCGCTTTAATGGGCGGTTGATCCATTGCTTCAGCATCCGTCCACCCATCGGTGTTTGTGTACGATCAATAACGGAAAAGAGTGTACCCTCAAGCTGGCCGGAAATCGTAGTCGTGATCTCAAGATTACGCTTCGTTGAAGCATCAAGCAGCATGTATTTACTTACATCATGCGGCACAATTTTTTTAATATGCGGAATGTTTGCTTTCTGAGTCTCCTGCATATAATTCATGATTGCGCCCGCTGCAACAACGCCTATATGCATCTCTTCTATTCCAAATCCCTTCAACGACTGTGTCTTAAAATGATTAATAATCAATTCGTACGCATAGTCGGCATTGAATACCCAATCGTCCACTTTGGAGTATAGCACATGAATGCTTTCGCCAAGCATCGACTTAATCGTTTCCATGTCGCGCTTTTGTACAAGTAATTCCTGCGGCTGGAGATTACTTATCTGTTCCGAGAATTGTTTCAATGGAAATTCGCTGAGCCCGAATTCACCCGTCGATACGTCAATGAATGCAAATCCGATTACATCGTTACTTGTTGACAGCGCTGATGGTAATGCAACGGCAGCCAGATAGTTATTTTGTTTTTGTTCTAATACTTTATCCGAAAACGATACGCCTGGAGTAACAACCTCTATCACATCACGCTTGACAATACCTTTTGCAAACTTCGGATCCTCCAGCTGCTCACATATAGCAACACGGTACCCCGCTCTCAGCAATTTCGGCAAATATGTATCAAGTGCGTGATGAGGAAATCCTGCCAGCGGCGTTTCGCCGGATGTTCCATTACCGCGTTTTGTCAGCACAATACCGAGTACTTTCGACGTAATCTTTGCATCTTCATCAAAAGTCTCGAAGAAATCACCCATTCTGAAAAGAAGCACCGTATCCGGATACTTGGCTTTCACCTGCTGATACTGGCGCATTAATGGTGTAGGCATAGAATCAAGCAACCGTGTAAAAAGTAAAAGAATAATTCATCAATATGCTTTTACGCAGATAACAATTTTTATTCAATAATAGTAATCTCTTATTAATTTATTTTCCCTGCATTTTCCTCATAGCCAGGGTATATCCTTGTTACTTGATTTTACATATTCCCCACTTTTTCATAACCTCAAGCATTTTATAATCAGTTAGGTCGTAATGAATAGGCGTAATGGAAACATAATGATTCTGCACAGCCGCCTCGTCAAATTCTAAATCAGTATCCACTTTCTCGAGTCCACCGGTAAGCCAATAATACTCTCTATTATTCGGATCTCGTCTTAAATCAAATGTGTCATTCCAGACTGCTTTACCTTGACGCGTGATAAGCACGCCCTTAATATCTTTTGGCTTGAGCGGTGGAACATTGACATTTAGAAGAGTTCCGGGCGGTAATCCGCGTTTGCAAATCAGTAATGCCAACTTTCGCGCTATTTGTGCAGAATAACGAAAATCTGCCTGCGCATATGTCGTAAGAGAAACTGCAATAGACGGAATACCGAGTATGGTTCCTTCTGTTGCCGCTGATACAGTTCCGGAGTATATAATGCTGATAGCGGTGTTAGAGCCATGGTTGACACCGGAGACTATTATATCAGGTGTACATTTAAGAATAGCACGCATAGCAAGTTTTATACAATCAGCCGGTGTTCCCTGTACAGCATAACCGAAAAATTTTCCGTTCTTTTTAAATTCTTTTACACGCAGAGGATAATTCATAGTAATAGCGTGGCCCACGGCACTTTGTTGTTTATCCGGAGCTACTACCGTTACATTGCCTATTTTCTTCATTTCCTGAACAAGCGCATAAATACCGGGCGCGTCTATTCCATCATCATTTGAAATAAGAATATCGAGTTTACGTTTTGATTCCATACTTTTTAAAAAACCCAGACAGCAATTTCTACACTAAATAAAAAATTGGAATATAGATCGCCGCCGATTAATACAATAAAACGAATCAGTAACTTTCTTTATCTATTGGAAATTTTTCATTCTTAATATCTTTTACATACGCACTCACGCTTCGGCGGATCGTTTCAGCTAAATGTGCATAACGCCGCACAAAACGCGGATGAAAATCTTCGTTCAATCCCAGCATATCCGACACAACCAGGACCTGTCCGTCACAATGCATCCCGGCACCGATGCCAATTGTCGGGATCTTGATGGATTTTGTTATTTTTGCTGCAAGAGCTGCAGGAATTTTTTCCAACACAATACTGAATGCTCCTGCTTCTTCCAGGGAAACCGCATCTTTAAAAATTTTTTTCGCCTCAACCGGCGTTACACCGCGAGGTGTAAATCCTCCGAATTGATGAATTGACTGCGGTGTTAGGCCAAGATGCCCGATAACCGGAATTCCTGCACGGACAGTCATATTCACAAGATTTGCTATACGCTCTCCTCCTTCAAACTTAACACCTCCGGCGCCTGTTTCTTTCATCACGCGTCCAGCATTCCGGAATCCTTCTTCATCATTTGCCTGGTACGACATAAACGGCATATCTACAATAATCATAGCTCGATCAACACCGCGGACCACACCTTTAGCATGATAGATCATTTCATCGAGTGTAACCTGTATAGTGGTTTCATGTCCTTGAAATACCATCCCGAGTGAATCGCCGACAAGAATCAAATCGATGCCCGCTTGATCCAACACACGTGCCGTAATATAATCATAAGCCGTCAGGCACGCGATGCGTGTTTTATCTTTTTTCATTGCCGCTATTACTTTTGTTGTGACTTTCTTCGGGCCTGATGTCGTAGATGGATTTTTCATAAATTCGCCTTTCTTTTTAGCCAACCATGCTGACAATTTCCGGTGCAATCAACCATTCCTTCTTGAATCCCTTCAGAATCGCTTCTGCAACTTCTTCAAACGATATTTCCCGATTTAAAACAGCAGAAAGTTCCGTAGTTCTTTCATCAAGCTCTCTGCGCAGTATATCGCGTTCTTTTTCCGAGGGAAGGTTTAAGAAATCCACAATACGTTTGTGATCGGAGCCAAGCAGAATAGAACCATGCTGTAAAACAACTTCTTCACCGTCACCGGCTGCATAACGTCGTTGAGCGCTGCCGGTAAGCTTCTTTCCATAACATTTAATTTCATATCGGCCTGTGCTGGAAAAACATGCCGTCGCTGATACCGTTCGATAAAGAGATGGAAAATATGGCTGACTTTTTTCTATAGCAACCGGCGCGCCAAGAGTCAGCAATCCTGTTACCAGTGCGCGACTAATATTATCATAAACAGAAAGTATATTCTTTCCTCCTGCGCGCATGATAACGCTATAGGTTAGTTCTTCTGAATGCAGAATAGCCCTTCCGCCGGTAGGCCGGCGAACAATATCGATGCCGAGTGCTGAAGTTCTAGCTTGATCGATTTCGTCAATGGACTGATTCCAGCCAAGCGAGATAGCAAACGGCTGCCAGGCATACACACGTATTGTTGGACTACCCACACCATTAACCAGCGCCTGTGCAAGATTTATGTCGTATTCCATATTAAAAACACCGGAGCGAACTCCGGTGTTTTCGAATCGCCAATTCATCTTTTTCCTAATGATGATCGGGACCGGGAATAATCCCGCGTTTGCTGCTTGCAATAAAATTCAGAATATTTTGAATCTCCGGAGTTTGTTCAAGTTCTCCTTTAATACGTGCAACAGCCTGTGAGACGTTTAATTTTGATTTATACAAGATCGTATATGCTTTCTCAATCAGGTCAATCGCTTTCGGTAAAAAACCGCGTCTTCGAAGACCGACAGAATTCAATCCTTCAAAAACCAACGGTTCCCGGCCTGCACGAACATAAGGCGGAATATCTTTCGGCACTCTAAAACCTCCGCCAATCATTGCATGATCTCCAATGTGAACAAATTGGTGTATTGGCGTTAAGCCGCCGATGATTACCCAGTTACCGATAATTATATGTCCTGCCAATGCTGCACTGTTTGCCATAATACAATAATCGCCGATAACGCAATCATGCGCCACATGCGTATTTGCCATAAACATGCAATGATTTCCGATGGTTGTTTTGCCTGTTTCAACTGTACCTCGGTTTAGCGTCACATATTCGCGAATATCACACTGATCACCAATCTCAAGAATTGTAGATTCACCCTTATATTTGAGATCTTGCGGCGGACCTCCTACAACTGCGAAGGAGGCAATCCTGCATTCTTTTCCAAGCCGTGTTCCATTTTGTATTATTGCATAGGGCGCAACAATCGAACCATCACCGATTATTACATCATCACCTACTATGACTGAAGGGCCTATGGCAACATTCTCTCCAATCTTTGCTTTCTTGCCTATTGATGCAAGCGGATCAATCACAACACTCATTTATTTTTTCTTTCACTTGTTATCATGGTCATGATGATTTCTCTTTCCCTTCATTACGATCGACAATTGCTGCGGTAAAATCACCTTCTGCAACAACATTTCCGTCTACATACGCCTGACCATGTATCTGAATTACTTTAGAACGACGGCTTACAGCCTGCACATCAAGAATTAGCTGATCACCCGGAACTACGGGCTTACGAAATTTTACATTATTGATCGCCATAAAAAATACGAGTTTATTTCCCGGATTCTCAATTCCATTCAACATAAGCACACCTCCGGTCTGAGCGAGTGCTTCAACAATAAGAACTCCGGGCATTATTGGTTGACCGGGAAAGTGGCCTTCAAAGAAAGGTTCATTTATTGTAACATTTTTCACGCCAACTGCCCTCTCATCCATTTGGAATTCAATGATCTTATCTACAAGAAGGAACGGATACCGGTGAGGAAGGATACGTTGAATAGCATTCACATCAAAAATTATTCCTTCTTTTTTCTCATGCTGATATTTACGTACAATCTTATTTTGCTGATATAGTTTTCGTACTTTACGCGCAAATTCAATGTTAGCTGCATGCCCCGGCCGTGCAGCAAGAATCTGCGCTTTAATCGGAGCTCCGATAAGCGCAAGATCGCCTATCAAGTCGAGCAGCTTATGCCGGGCAGGTTCATTTCGATAATGAAGTTTTTTATCATTTAGCACTCCGGAGGAGCCGAGAATTACCGAATGATCAAGACCAAGCTTATGCGTCAATTTACGCAGATCATCGTCCGAGAGATCGCGGTCTACAATGCAGACAGCATTATCAAGATTCCCTCCTTTTATCAGGCCTTGATCATGCAGTATTTCTACTTCATGAAGAAAACAAAATGTCCGCGCTGAAGAGAATTCTGAAACAAATTCCTTTTCCAGGTTGAATAATCCTGTATGTTGACTTCCAAGGGCAGGATTATTATAGTCTATCATCACAGTTAAACGAAAATCATCAGTCGGTAATGCAACAATTTCCACTCCTCGCTGCGGATCCTGATAATGTACCACCTGATCGATGATAAGATAATCTTTCGGCGATTCTTGATCTTCCAAACCTGCCTCGAGTATCATATCAACAAAAGGCTTTGCACTGCCGTCACCGATAGGAGGCTCAATATTATTGAGCTCGATTAATAAATTATCCACCTGCAAACCTGCAATAGCAGCAAGAACATGCTCAACTGTATGCACACGCGCTCCGTCTATACCAAGCGTCGTTCCGCGCTGAAGATCAACTACATGATCAACATCTGCCGGGATTTCAGGAGAATCTGGCAGATCCACACGGCGGAATCTGATACCGTAGTTCTCAGGCGCCGGTTTAAATACCATTGTTGTCGATACTCCAGTATGAAGCCCTACACCTGCCATTGTAACGGATTTCTTTATTGTCATCTGCTGAACAAGCATTCTTTTCCTCTTTACTATTTTTTTATACGTCTTTTTTCGATTTCCTCGATCTTTTTCTGAAGCGCAGCGACTTCCCGCACCATATCCGGAAGCATTTTTAATGCAGCATAAACTCGTTGTGCTTTTCGTGCTTCATCCGCAGGATAGCCAAAATATGATTTTCCCTGTTCTTTTATGCTTCTATGAATTCCCGATTGTGCCATAATTATCGTGTGATCGGCAATCTCAATATGTCCTGCAATGCCTACTTGTCCGGCAAGCATACAATACTTACCGATCTTTGTACTTCCGCTAATTCCTGTCTGTGCAGCAATAACCGTATATTCTCCGATAACGACATTGTGTGCGATTTGAACAAGATTATCAATTTTTACACCGCAGTGAATATGCGTGTCTCCCATCGTAGCACGGTCAATAGTTGTATTTGCACCGATCTCCACATCGTCATCAATAACAACGATTCCAAGCTGGGGAATTTTTTCGTATGTCCCGTCTGCCTTTGGAGCAAAACCGAATCCATCCGATCCAATTACAGCTCCTGCATGGACAATAACTTTTCTGCCGATTTTGCATTGATGATAGACCACAACATTTGGATAAAGCATGCATTTACAACCGATCTGCGCATAATTCCCCACAATACAACCGGCTCCTATTTTCGTGCCGTCACCAATAGCAGCATGTTCACCTATCACGACACGCGGACCAATAGAAACATTCTCTCCGATGGTTGCGCTCGATGGTACGATTACCGAAGAATGGATTCCTTCAGCAAATAGTTCTACAGCAGGCGCCAGGCGTTTTAATACATGCAGGAAAGCTACATATGGATCATCAACACGAATAAAAATAAGTGAACCCTGGCTCAATTTTTTAATATCGAGCTTTCGGGAAACAAGCACTACAGTTGCATGGGTAGAATCAAGATACTTTTCGTATTTTGGATTGGCAAGAAACGTCAGGCTGCCTGGACCGGCTTCTTCAATTTTTTCAACTCGTACAATATCCGGTGCATCATCGATGTTTTTTCCAACAACCTCTCCACCAAGCCACTCTGCAATCTCATGAATGGTCATAAGTAAGTCTTATTATTTTCCGCTTGAAACCGGTACCTTGAGTTTATCAAATATTTTCTGTGTCAGGTTATATTTTTCATTTGTGTACATAAGAAGAATATCACCACTTTTATCGAAGACATAATCATATCCTTCTTCCTTCGCCACATCCTGCACTGCTTTAAAAATCCGATCCTGTACGGGCTTCATCAGTTCATTTTGTTTTCTGAATAATTCGCCATTCTGACCGAAATATTTATTACGATAATCAACGATATTTTTGTCCATCTCCTGTAATTCACGCTCGGCTTCCGCACGGCGCTGATCGGTCATGATCAGCTTCTTTTTATCGTATTCGTCGAACTTATTTTTCCATTCTTCCTGCATTTTATTAAGCTCTTGTTGCCAATCGGCAACCAATTTATTTAGCTGCGCCTGAGCATCCACTGCATCCGGAAGATCTTTTATAAGCGCTTCTGAATCGAAATATGCAATCTTCATTTGTGCGTTAACCTGCATAACAAAAAGCGATATTAGAAATACCGCTATGCTGAAGAGTTTCTTCATTTTTTTCTTCCTGATATATTTAAGGCAAAACACTATTTATTACTCAGTGTCATTTGACATCATTAACACCGGGTTTATTAATTCGATGTCTTTAACCGATCAATCACTTTGTATGTGAGATCATATTTCGAATCAGCATAGAGAAGATTTGTTGCCGCTTCCAACTTATCGAATACAAAATTGAATTTACCTTCTTTCGCCACTTTCTCTATAACTTTCATAACCCGTTCTTGAATTGGGGCAAACTTCTTCTCACGCAATTTTACAGCTTCGCCTTCACGCGTGTCAAATTTTTGATATTGATAATCACGCGCCTTCTGTTGAAGCTCCTGTAGACTTTTCTCCTTTTCAGCTTTTGCTTTCGGGTCAAGTAATGCCTGCTTCTTTTGATAATCTTCGAATCCGTCTTGAAGCTCTTTGCTCATCTTTTCAAGTTCATCCTGCCAGATTTTTATTGTTGCCTCAAGTTCTTTCTTAACCTGCTGGGCTTCTGGAAGTTCGCGAAGAATTGTCTCAGAATTGACATAAGCAATCTTGATGGATTGTGCCGAACTCATAGATGCAACAAGCATCACAATAACAGCAAGAAATATGATTTTTTTCACGGTATCCTCTCTTTATTTTAGTGATTAAATATTCAACTATAGCATAATTTATTTATAATGATTTTCCAAATTGGAAATGGAATTTCCATCCCGGAGCTGCACCGCCCGGTGTTAAAGCGTCATATCCGTATCCATAATCAAATCCAATTAGGCCGATAGGATTAACAAGCAATCGAACGCCAAATCCTGCTGAACGACGTAGATCGAGCATATCCATTTGGGAATGTTTGAGCCATACATTTCCCGCTTCTGCAAAAAATAGTGTATAGATAGGAATAGGATTCAATGATATAGCGAATCGTAATTCTGCAGTATATTTCATCATCGCTTTACATCCTACACCTCCACCATACGGGCCTATGCTATTATCATCGTAACCGCGTAATGGAATAACAGATATTTGCCCAAGTCCCGTTCCGCCCATATAGAAAAGATCTTGGTAAGGGATGCCTGACTCAAAACTCCCCCCATAAGGGAATATTAAACCGATAGTGTTGGAGCTCATTATCGTTATTCTACCGGAACTTATCAGTGGAATATACCAATCGGCATTAAAAACATGCTTATGATAACGCGCCACCCGGAGTAAATCCCCTAATTGCGGACCACCGTAGATTTCAGTCAATAATGATAAACTGGAACCACGTGATGGAAAAATCGGACTATCCGTACTATTACGTGAAATAACCTGTGTAACACCCAATTGTGTCGTTGTTCCTTCGTAATAATAATAATCGTAATAGCTTGACGATGAACCAAGAGGATGATACGTAGTTTCCGCAATTCTTAATGTCCAATCGCCGCGGAAATACATATCAGGCCATTTAAATCGTCGACCGATTCTGATAGCAGCTCCGCGCATGTGAAGGTCGGCATAATATGATTGTCTCGTGTCATAGAGATTGAATCCGAATAATGTCGGTGTGTTAAACATCCAAGGTTCTGTGAATCCGATCGAGAATGTTCGATAATAATTGCTTACACCGAACTGATAATCAAATGTCATTGTCTGACCGGCGCCGCCTCGGAAAGGTTCACTGAGTGAAAAATTATTGAACGATACTCCCATACCGCCGCTGAATCCAAAAGCACCGCTGTAGCCTACGGACATATTGAATGTGTCACTGGATTTTTCTTCAACTGTATATTCAAGATCGACAGTTTTATCGTCGACCGGACGAACATCCGGTTTTAATTTTTCAGGATTAAAGTAATTTAGCTGCTGCAGCTGACGCAGGCTCCTTATGATCAACTGGCGACTGAAAAAATCACCTGGCTTTGTTAATAATTCACGCCGAATAACCTTTTCGTATGTCTTAGTATTCCCGGATATTAAAACACGGCCGACACGGAATTGATTCCTTTCATGTATTTGAAGCGTAATATCAAGACTGTCTTCTCCTGCGACATCTATTTCCGGCTCCACTTGAAACCAGAGATAGCCGTTGTCGGCATACAGAGAGGTTACATCTGATTCTTCTTCGTTTCGCCTCAAATTTTGTTCAAATTTCTCTTGATTGAATATATCGCCCTTCTTAAACCCGAGCCGTTCACTCAGCATGTTTGAGGGATATACCGTGTTTCCTTTCCAGTAAATATTTCTGACAAAATATTGAGGCCCTTCCGATAAATAAATATCGATGGTTAAATACCTCCTTGTTTCATCATAACTCAGCGAATCTGAAAGAATTTCAGCATCACGGAATCCGTTATTGCGGTAAAAAGCAAGGACAAGTTCTTTGTCTTCCTCATATTTTTTTTTATCAAATTTATTGGTTTGCCAGAATTTCCACCAATACCGCTCGTTCGTTTCCTTCATCTCGCTTTTCAGGTCGCCGTCATCATATTGTTTGTTACCGTGGAAATTGATATAATTGACCTTCACTTTCGGACCCTCGTCAATATCGATTTTTAAAGCAACTCGATCGGTTGTATCATTAACCACTATAAGTTTTGGATTAATCTTTGCATTAAGATATCCATCGCTGTCATACTGGTATTTAAGCAGCCGAACAACCTCGGATAGGTCCTGTGGTGTGATAATTTGACCTTTAATAAGATTAATTTTTTTAAGTACGTCGTCTTCATCCAGTTCGTCATTACCAAACACTTCAATTTTTTCTAACCTTGGATTCTCCCTCACTTTTATCAAAAGAAAAACTCCATCTTCAACCCTTTTCTCTATGAAGATCTGTACATCGTCAAACAATCGGAGGTTATGCAGTCTTTTAATAGCTGTTTTTGTTTGTTCACTTGGAATCGTGATTTCATCACCGACTCTTAATCCGGCATTAGCTATGATCGCTGCAGGTTCTACAGAACGCTGACCCTCAACAACAATGCCCAGAATTTTGAGAACTTCTGCTTCCGGTTTTTGTTGTCCAAATAAAAAGCTGGTTGAAACGAATACTAAATGCAAGAGGAGCACAAGGATATTATTTCGCGACACTTTTCTTGTACCTTTCTATGAGTCGTGCTGGATGACCTTTTTTCAACGGCTGCAATTGTTCACTTACCATACCGAATCGACGTTCACGTTTTTGGTAATCTTTAACTGCTTCATAAAGATGCTCACGTCGAAACGCGGGCCATAATTGATGAGAAATGTATATTTCAGAATATGCCAATTGCCAAAGGAGGAAATTACTGATACGCATTTCGCCGCTCGTCCGGATAAGCAGATCAGGATCCGGAATATCACTTGTCGAGAGATATTTTCCGAACACCGCATCATTAATCTGCTCTTCTTTTAATAATCCCTTTTGAATGTCATTATACATTCCTTTAACAGCTTCTATAATATCCCACCGACCGCTATAATTTAATGCAAGCACAAGGGTCAATCCGCAATTCTCTCTCATCATTTCCATCGCGTCGCGTAGTTCATTCGATACATCGCCTGCAAGTGTATCAAATTCACCGATCACCTGCAACCGAACTTCATTCTGATGAAGTCTGTCCCGTTCATCACGCAAAGCTTTTACTATAAGTCGCATCAGCATGGATACTTCGTCTTGAGGCCGCTTCCAATTCTCAGTGGAGAACGTATAAAGTGTAAGATATCTCACTCCAAGCTGCGCGCATGCCTCGACAATATCCCGAACAGAATTTACGCCTTCATTATGACCGGCAATTCGAGGCAATCCCCTGCGTTTTGCCCAGCGTCCATTCCCATCCATAATAATCGCAATATGAGTCGGTATTACGCCTCCCGCAATGAGTTGTTCTTGATTTTTCCTGTCAGTTCCCGTTGCCTTGGCTAACGGCACAATTTCTCCATTTTTATGATTAAGAAATGAGTATATCAATAAATTTAACCTTTTTTGGAACGATAGTCAAAAAAAAGCATCTAAAATAGCAGTGAATTGTTGTTCTGAGGGTATGAATTCAAGTTTCTTGACTGCCCCTGTAAAAATGGTTATATTGGCTATGGAAACTTTCAATAAATATTATAGGTTTATAAGTAAGAAATCAGACGTCCTTCAAGATGGATTCGTTCCAGTTTTGAGGATAAGAAATTATGGAAGGTAATTTTTCAAATAGAGTACAAGATGTCATCCGACTTAGCCGTGAAGAAGCACTTAGGCTCGGACACGATTATATCGGCACTGAACATCTTCTTTTGGGTATTATCAGAGAAGGCGAAGGTATCGCAGTTAAAATTCTTCGGAATCTTGGCGTTGATCTCTATAAACTGAAGAAATCGGTTGAGGATACTGTTCGGACTACGGGTGGAACTCTCACAATCGGCAACATTCCGCTTACAAAACAAGCCGAAAAAGTCCTGAAAATCACATATCTCGAGGCAAAGCTCTATAAATCCGATGTCATTGGTACCGAGCATTTATTGCTCTCGCTTCTCAGGGATGACGACAACATCGCCGCACAAATCATGCATCAGTACAACGTGCATTATGATGTTGTTCGAAACGAATTGGACAATATTGTTTCCGGCAAACCTTCATCACCTCCTGGTCAGTCACATTCTTTGACAGAAAAGAAACAAGATCGCTCCAAGACTCCGGTCTTGGATAATTTTGGCCGCGATCTTACAAAAATGGCTATTGAAGACAAACTCGATCCCATTGTGGGGCGGGAAAAAGAAATTGAGCGTGTTGCACAAGTTCTGAGCAGGCGCAAAAAAAATAATCCCGTACTTATCGGTGAACCCGGTGTCGGTAAATCTGCAATTGCAGAAGGATTAGCCCTTCGCATCGTTCAGAAGAAAGTATCACGTGTTCTGCACGACAAGCGTGTTATTACACTGGATTTAGCCGCTCTGGTTGCCGGAACAAAGTATCGAGGTCAGTTTGAAGAGCGGATGAAAGCGGTGATGAATGAGCTTGAAAAAGCAAAAGATGTTATTCTTTTCATAGATGAACTGCATACAATTGTCGGCGCCGGTGGTGCAAGCGGCTCTCTCGATGCATCGAATATGTTTAAACCAGCGCTGGCTCGCGGTGATTTACAATGCATAGGCGCAACCACTCTCGATGAGTACCGCCAATATATTGAGAAAGACGGCGCTCTTGACCGGCGTTTCCAGAAGATTATGATAGATCCTACTACCATTGATGAAACTATAAAAATTCTTCAGAATATTAAACATAAGTATGAAGAGCACCATGGCGTTCTTTACAGCGAAAAAGCTGTTGACGCGTCCGTCCGTCTTAGTGATCGATATATCACTGACCGCAACCTTCCTGATAAGGCCATCGATGTAATTGACGAAGCAGGTGCCCGAGTGCATCTGGCAAATATTAAAGTGCCAAAAGAAATTCTTCAATATGAAGATGAAATTGAAAAAATCCGGCAGTCAAAAAATCAGGTAGTAAAAAGTCAGAATTTCGAAGAAGCCGCACGGTTGCGTGATCTGGAAAAGAAATTGTTGAGCGACTTGGAGTTTGCCAAACGAGAATGGGAATTGAAAGCTCATGATACTGTGTACGACGTAAACGAAGAGGATTGTGCGGCTGTTGTTTCGATGATGACCAATATTCCGGTGCAAAGGGTTGCACAGAGTGAATCTGAAAAACTGCTTAAAATGGAAGAAGCAGTCGGAGAAATGGTTGTCGGACAAGAAGAAGCTATTACAAAGCTCACAAAAGCAATCAGGCGTGCTCGGGCCGGCTTAAAAGATCCAAAGCGCCCTATCGGCTCCTTCATCTTCCTCGGTCCTACAGGTGTCGGAAAAACCGAAATGGCAAAGGCTCTTGCCCATTATCTATTCGATTCGGACGAAGCTCTAATACGCATCGATATGAGCGAATATATGGAGAAATTTGCGGTCTCGCGTCTTGTCGGCGCACCTCCGGGTTATGTCGGATATGAAGAAGGCGGTCAACTGACCGAGAAAGTTCGTCGAAAACCGTATTCCGTTGTCCTTTTAGATGAAATCGAAAAAGCACATCCTGATGTATTCAACATCTTATTACAGGTGCTGGATGACGGTGTTCTCACCGATAGTCTCGGCCGGCGTGTTGATTTCAAGAACACCGTTCTGATTATGACATCAAATCTCGGTTCTCGTGATATAAAAGTTACAGGCGGCTTGGGTTTCGGCATGAACACGCAGGAAGATAAATACAAATCGATGAAATCGAGCATTGAAGATGCAATGAAGAGAGTCTTCAATCCTGAATTTCTTAATAGAGTTGATGATACACTTATTTTTCATCAGCTTGAACGTTTACATATTTATAAAATTATTGATATTGCAGCCATAGACCTTCTTAGCCGCATAAAGTCTATGGGTATTTCAATCGAACTTACACAAGAAGTAAAAGATTTTCTCGCTGAAAAGGGATATGATCCTGCATTTGGCGCACGTCCGCTGCGCCGAGCAGTGATGAAGTATATTGAAGATCCTTTTGCTGAAGAAATTTTAAAAGGGACATATATACAGGGAAGTGTTGTACGTGTAAAGTTCAATAAAAAAACAGAAGAAATCTTTTTTATCGATGCCGCGAAAGATATCGAAAACAATCAATTGAAAGAACACGGCGAAGAAATAGTAGATACGAAATAAGTTGTTTTTCTCAAAAAAGAAATCCCCCGGCTTAAACCGGGGGATTTCTTTTTTCCTATCGATCCTTTTTTATTTTTGAATTATTTATACAAAAGGTGAAATCTTACATCCTCTTTTATAAACCGTACGGCGTACTTTCTCAATTTACTCGAGAAAAGAACTACAAAGCTCTCTGTGATTTCGGCCCTTTTCCAAAAGATGTATATGCCGCAGGAAGATTGGATGCCGACAGCGAAGGACTTCTTTTCCTTACAAACGATTCCGCTGTAAACCACAGACTTACAGATCCTGCATTCGAACACGAAAGAAAATATTCTGTACAAATAGAAGGAATTCCGAATGATAACGATCTCGCACATCTGCGTAATGGAGTTATTATCGGCAAAAAGTGCACAATACCAGCAGTTGTACATCCATTATATGACCATGGACCTGACTTCCCTGCACGTGCTGTGCCTATCCGATTTAGAAAAAATATTCCGACGTCATGGATTGAAATATCATTACGTGAAGGGCGCAACCGTCAAGTCAGAAAAATGACCGCAGCAGTCGGACACCCTACTCTGCGGCTTGTGCGGACATCAATAATATTCTTTACTCTTGAAGGCTTGAGCCCTGGTGAACATCGCGAATTAACCTCTGAGGAAATCAAGAAGTTATATAGCACGCTTCTGCTTTCCTGAGCAAACCATTTACTTCTTTTACCTTTATAATTTCGATACAAAGAGGTGTGAATAAAAAACCCCCGACGCACTACCAGACGCCAGGGGTTAGGGAGGCTATTTTGTGTTGTCTGGGAGACAACACATTGCAACATACAAAACCTTAATGTGTTTGTCAAATCTAATTAAATATTTTTCACCATATTTTATGTTTCTTTTCATCGGCTATAAATTGAATACTGCAAATTCAAATCCAATAATGGATTAAATTGCATCCCGCCGTTCTGCAACAGAAAGAATCCAATTGATGCTTAAAGGTGAATCCTGCTTATATAACTTTACTTTAATAATTTACTGGTCATCATCAAAGTTATAGCTCGGATAAAGTTTTTTTGCACAATCCGGACAAATTCCGTGTGTAAATTGTGCTTCTGAATGTGTCTGTATATATCTTTCCAATTGATCCCAATATCCTTTATCATCCCTAATCTTTTTGCAATTGGAACAAATAGGCAAAAGACCGCTGAGAATCCTATTTTTCGCCAACGCTTCCTGAATACGTATGTTAAGTTCTTTTTCATGCTTTAGCAGTTGCCATACGCGCCATCTGTACAAACCAAATATTATTCCTGCTACTGCAGTTAATATTAAACCGTAGAACCAAGTTGTTTCCCAAAAAGGAGGAGTAATGATGATAGGCAAAGAAATACCCTCTTCGTTCCATATACCGTCATTATTTGATCCTTTTACTCTGAAAATATAATTACCAGGATCTAAATTGGTATAAGTCACACTACGTTTTGTGCCGACATAGTTCCAATCATCATCAAATCCTTCCAACTTATATGCGTATTGGTTTTTTAATGATGAAATATAATTGAGCGCTGCATATTCGAATGAAAATACAGATTGTTTATATGAAAGGACCAATTCCTCCCCATTTCCCCTGTCTTTCTTCAATCCCTTGTCACCTATGAGCTCAGGTTTATTAAAAATCTGGAAATCGGATATGACTATTGGCGGAATATATGTATTATCCGTTATTTTATCCGGGTTGAATATATTGAATCCGTTTGTACCTCCAAAATATAACATCCAATCTGCGTTTCTGTAACACGAACGCTTGCCAAATTCATTGCCCTGTAATCCGTCTTCATATACATAATTTTTGAACTCAGGTTTTTCCGGGCGATTTACGGCATTATTGAATCTTGATAGACCTTTATTTGTACCAATCCAAAGATTGCCATGTTTGTCTTCTTGAATGCTGTTAACAGAATTATCGGGCAGTCCATTCTCTACTTGATAACAGGTGAATCCTCTTGTAGTTATATTATAAAAATTAAGACCGTCATTCGTCCCCATCCATAGATCACCTTTACTGTCTTTGAATATTGTTCTTGTCCGATTACCGCGCAAACCTGTACTATTATCTCCGGAATACCTAAAAATTTCAAATACTTTTTTTCTTTTATCGAAACGACAAAATACATTCACATTTGCGATCCATAAATCACCATTATCTGATTCTACTATTGCCTGAACAAAGTTTGTATATATTCCTGAATTTGAAGTCATGTACCTGATAAATTTATTATTATTACGGTCAAGCATATTCAATCCGCCGCCCATGGTTCCAACCCAAAGATCTCCTTCGCTGTCTTCAAAAACAGAGAACATATTATTACTCCCAAGACTATTTGTGTCCTTAGGATCATTATAATAATGTTCAAATGTTTCAGTTTTATAGTCGTATCTATTGAGACCGCCGCCCCAGGTTCCTATCCAGAGGTTTCCACTTTTGCCCTTACAAATAGACCAAACAGCATTGGAACCTATACTCCGATTATTTAAAGGATCATGAACATAATATTTAAATGTGCCGTCTTTTTTATTATATCGATTTAAACCTCCATCGGTACCCATCCACAGGTAGTTGTCCTCTTCGTAAAAGGCATGCACTTGATTATTGCTCAAGGAGTTTTTCACACCGGATTCATTCATGATATGAATAAATTTATCCGACATAACATTAACCGAATTAATACCATTTCCGAATGTTCCAATCCAAATATTGCATTGAACATCCTGGAAAAGAGAATAAACAGAATTATTACTCAAGCTGCTCGCTCTTCCCGGTTCATTCTTAAAATGGCTAAAGTTATTTTCACCTGGTTTAAAATTATCAAGCCGCATTAAATCCAAGCCGCCATTTTCAATACCTATCCATAACTTTTTTTCCGTGTCCTCCAAAAGAGAAAGAACCGTGCCTTTAGAAATACTTCTTCGATCGTTAACAATATTTTTATAATGTATAAATATACCTTTCCGGGGGTACTCATTCGCATTCGTAAATAAATCTAAACCTTTCGATGTGCCAATCCATAATCTACCTGACTTGTCTTCTAAAATCGAATATAAATCATTGTTGCTTATACTATATAGATCTTCGTCTTTGTGAAAGTAATCTATAAATGAATCCTTTTCCTTATTGTACAAAAACAAACCATAATCGGCAGCTATCCAAAGATGATCTCTGCTGTCAATAAGTAGCGCCCTAATTCCTCCGGAACTCGCGAGAATTCTATCGTGTGATATAATATTTGGAGGATAACTATATAGACTGTCACTTTTAAAATCCAAACGAAATAGATCATTTGTCGTACCTATCCAAAGGTTCCTTTCCTTATCTTCCACAATTGATGATATTTCTTGCTGTAAAAATTTATGATGTCTTATGAAACGTTCTTTTCCTCTATCAAAAAGATTAAGTCCTTGCCTCGTGCCAATCCATAAGTCTCCCTTGCTGTCTTCAAGCATAGCCATAACTATGCTACTGCTGATTGAATTCTGGTCTTGAAAGTTGTTTCTATATACACGAAAATTATATCCATCATAACGGTTTAAACCATCATCAGTTCCAAACCACATAAAACCGTATTTATCCTGGAATATGGAATGAACCCAGCTATGTGAAAGTCCATTTTCCCTTGTAAGATGCCTGAATTGCAGATTCTTCGGCTGAGCATTAACACTTAATAACGACGTTATGAATAGAAAAAGAACTAATGCTTTAGTAATACGCTTGTTTTTCATTTTAATGGATATCTATTCTCTTCTTTTTACTCTATTTATTAGTATTATAGTTCGGATAGAGTTTTGCCGCACATTCCGGACAAATACTGTGACTGAACTTGGCATCGGATCGATCCTGGATATACGATTCTATCTGCGTCCAAAATCCCTGGTCATCGCGAATTTTCTTGCAATTTGCACAAATCGGTACCAATCCGCTTAACATTTTTACGTCGGCCAGTGCATCTTTAAGTTCTGTGATAAGCCGTTCGCGTTCCGTAACATCTCGGCCAATACCTATTAAGCCAACAATCTGATTGTTTTCATCACGAAGCAGTAATTTAGTAGTAAGCAAAAGATGTTTCTGACCTTTCCCATCAATTATATATTCTTCTCTATTTATCACCGGCTGACCGGTTTGTATAACGGATCGGTCATCAGAAATGAATCCTTCTGCTAATTCCTTCGGAAATAATTCAAAATCATCTTTTCCTAAAACTTCGTTCTCTGATTGGAAACCCATGTTATGGACATCTGCTCGATTCGCGAGTGTTTTTCGACAGTTCAAATCCTTCGTATAGATTCCATCCGGTATGTTATCAATTACCAATCGTAGAAGATTGCGTTCTTTCGCCAAAGCCGCTTCTAATCTCTTTTGCGCTATAAGATCTCTCGCTTGTATTCGCCACTGGTAGGTCCAGTAGATTATACCCAAGAAAACAGCTAACAGTATCACTCTAAACCAGAGAGTCTGCCAGAATGGAGGAGTGATAAGAATTGGCATAGAAACCCCTTCCTCATTCCACACTCCGTCATTATTTGATCCTTTGACTCTAAAGATATATTCTCCGGGATCTAAATTGGTATAAGTCGCAGTATTTTTTGTGCCGATATAATTCCAATCTTCGTCAAATCCTTCCATTTTATACGCGTATTGGTTTCTATAAGATGAAATATAATTCAATGCTGCAAACTCGAATGAAAACATGGATTGTTTATAGGAGAGAACAAGATCCTCGGTACTATCGAGGCCTTTATTAATTCCTCTTTCACCAAGAAGTTCAGGTTTATTAAAAACATTAAAGCCTGTGATTACGATTGGAGGTATATATGTATTTTCTATTATTTTATCAGGATCAAACACATTGAATCCGTTTGGTCCACCAAAATACAATTTGCCGTCTGTACCCTTGCAGCATGATCTGGGACAAAATTCATTGCCCTGTAAACCATCCCCATATCCATAATTTCGGAACTCCGTTTTTACCGGAAGATTTATTGCATTAATAAATTTTGATAATCCTTTATCTGTACTCAACCAAAGATTTCCATGGTTATCTTCAACGATGCTGTTAATGGTATTATCGGGCAGTCCATCTTCTATTCGATAGCATTTAAATCCTTTAGTATCCTTATTAAAAAGATTAAGGCCCGCATCTGTCCCCATCCATAGATTTCCTTTATTGTCTTCGTAAATTGATATTGCTTTAGTGCTACTCAAACTTGTGCTATCATTTTCAGAATGAATGAAATTTTCGAATTGTTTCGTTTTTATATTAAAACGTTCAAATGAGTTTTCATTCGATAACCATAAATCACCACTTTTCGCTTCTATTATTGAAGGAACATAGTTCGTATATAAATTGGAATTTGATTCTGTATATCTGACAAATCTATTATTTTTATAGTCAAACATATTCAATCCGCCGCCCATGGTTCCGATCCACAAATTCCCCCTGCTGTCTTCATAAATAGAGAACATATTATTGCTGCTAATACTGTTTGTGTCTTTTGGATCATTATAATAATGTTCGAATGTCTCGGTCTTATAATCAAATCTGTTCAAACCGCCTCCCCATGTTCCAATCCATAAATTCCCTCGTCTGTCCTTACAAATAGCCCAGACAGCATTGGAACCTATACTCCGTTTGTTTAAAGGATCATGGACATAATGCTTAAACTTATCCTCTCTTTTATTATATCGGTTTAAACCGCCTTCTGTGCCAATCCAGAGAAGGTCATTATCTTCAAGAAAAGCATTGACCTGGTTATTACTCAGTGAATTTTTATTTCCTATTTCACTTTTATAATGGATGAATCTGTCTCCTAATGGATTTACAATATTTATTCCTCTGCCAAATGTACTGATCCAGATATTACCCTGTTTGTCCTGGGTTATCGAATAAATCGAATTATTACTTAAACTGTTTCCTTTATTAGGATCGTTCTTAAAATGATTGAAGGTTGCGGCATTCTTATTAAAGGTTTTGAGATTAATTATATCCAATCCGCCATTTTGTATACCTATCCATAAATTCTGTTTATCGTCTTCAAAAAGAGACAAAACTGGGCCATCAGAAATACTTTTATTATCTTCGACAGTATTTTGAAAGTGTATGAATCTGCCTTTTAGGGAATGCTCCTGATTGTTTACAAACAAATCTAAACCCAACGATGTGCCTATCCATAATCTGCCGGCATCGTCTTCCAATATCGAGCGTACTTCACCACCACTTATGCTATGCGGATTATTTTCATCGTGAAAATAATTAATAAATGAGCTGTCCTCTCTGACATATAAGTGCAAACCGTTGAAAGATCCTATCCATACATTATTCTTGCTATCAACAAATATTTTCAGTATTTGTCCACCAAGAAAGCGGCTCACACTGTTGCGAGATAGATCACCCGGGATGCTATAAGTATTGATACTATCATTCTTTAAATCGAGACTATACAGCCCAGATCCCGTGCCTACCCACAATATTTTGTCTTTATCTTCTGCAATTGATGTTATTCCATCTGGCCATCTAGTATATCGAATAAATCTGTCGTTTTTTCTATCGTATAGATTTAGGCCTTTTCGAGTACCGATCCATAAATCTCCTTTACTATCTTCATATAAAGTCAAAATACCATTATTGCTGATTGAATATGGATCTCGAAAATTATTTTTATATATCCGGAAACTATTTCCGTCATAACGGTTCAAACCGTCTTCGCTTCCCATCCACATAAAACCATACTTATCCTGAATGACAGAATGAATCCAGCTTTGTGAAAGTCCATTATCCGTTGTAAGATGTTTGAATTGAAGACGCTTCTGTTGAGAATTAACGATTGAAATGAGTGACAAAAGTAGAAAAATAATAATTGATGCCGATAGATATCGTTTCTTTAACATTGGGAATATCGCTTTCCTATAATATACACTATTTTTTTATGTTATAGTTTGGATAGAGTTTTGCCGCACAGTCCGGACAAATGCTGTGACTGAACTTTGCATCGGATCGGTCCTGGATATACGATTCGATTTGAGTCCAATATCCCTGGTCATCGCGGATCTTCTTGCAATTCGCGCATATCGGTACCAGTCCGCTTAATAGTTTTACATCCGCAAGCGCTTCCTTAAGTTCCGTAATAAGCCGTTCGCGTTCAGCTTCTGCTTTCTTTCGTTCGGTGATGTTGCGCCCTATACCGACGAGACCGGTGATTTGATTATTTTCATCCTTCAGCGGAATCTTTGTTGTTAACAGCCATAATTTCTCTCCCTTTTCATCAATCACAAACTCTTCTCTATCGATTACCGGTTGACCGGTCTGGATTACTTTCTGGTCGTCTGCATAAAATCCTTCAGCTAATTCTTTCGGATATATATCAAAATCGTTCTTTCCCAGTGCTTCTTCTTCAGACTTGTAGCCGAGATGACGAACATCTGTGGGATTGACAAGCATTTTACGAGATTCCTTATCTTTTACATAGATACCATCCGGAATATTATCAATCATTGTTCGAAGCAGATTACGCTCTTTTGTTACAACTGTATCTATCCGTCTTTGTGTTGCCAGTTCTCTTAACTGTACCCGCCACTTGTATATCCAAAGGATTATGCCCAATATTGCAGCTATCAGCAACAATCTGAACCAGAGAGTCACCCAAAAAGGAGGAGTAATGACGATCGGCAATGAGATACCCGTTTCATTCCAGACGCCGTCATTATTTGAACCTTTTACTTTAAATACATATCGTCCTGGATCTAAATTGGTGTAAGTTGCAGTATGTTTTGTGCCGACATAGTTCCAGTCATTATCAAATCCTTCCATTTTATATGCATACTGGTTTTTTGAAGAAGCAATATAATTGAGTGCAGCAAAATCGAATGAAAAAACGGATTGTGTATAGGATAGAACCAGATCCTCTGTACTGCCGATGTCATTTTTCAATCCTCTGTTGCCAATAAGTTCATGTTTATTAAAAATATTAAAGCCTGTGATTACGATTGGAGGTATATATGTATTATCCATTATTTTGTCGGGATTGAATACATTAAATCCGTTTGTACCACCAAAATACATCATATCGTTAGCCCCTCTGTAGCATGACCGTCTATTAAATCCATTGCCCTGCAATCCATCTCCATATATATAATTCTTGAACTTCGGTTTTGCCGGCAGGTTGACTGCATTAATAAATTTTGACAAACCCTTATTTGTACCAATCCAGAGATTTCCACGAGCATCTTCAATAATGCTGTTAACGGAATTATCGGGCAGCCCATTTTCTATTCGATAGCATTTAAATCCTTTAGTAGATTTATTAAATAGATTAAGACCAGCATTTGTGCCCATCCAAATATTTCCTTTACTGTCTTCGAAAATTGATATTACCTTATTGCTGCTCAAACTTGTACTATCGTTTGCAGAATTCATAAAATTTTCGAATATTTTTGTTGTTATATTGAAATGTTCGAATGAGCTACCATTTGCAAACCATAAATCACCATTTTTCGTTTCTATAATTGCCTGTACGAAGTTGGTATATATTCCCGAATTTGACATGTTATATTTGATAAATGTTTTCTTTTTACGGTCGAACATATTCAATCCGCCGCCCATAGTTCCGATCCAAAGATTCCCTCTGCTGTCTTCAAAAACAGAGAACATATTGTCGCTGCCTATACTATTGGTATCTTTTGGGTCATTATAATAATGTTCGAATGTTTCAGTTTTATAATCAAATCTATTAAGGCCGCCGCCCCAAGTCCCTACCCACAGATTTCCTTGTTTGTCTTTGCAAAGAGCCCAAACAGCATTGGAACCAATACTTTTTTTATTTAAAGGATCATGAACAAAATGCTTAAATGTATCGTCTCTTTTATTATATCGATCCAATCCTCCAGCGGTACCTATCCAGAGAAAGTTGTTTTCTTCATAAAAAGCATTCACCTGATTATTATTTAAGGAATTATTTACGCCGGGCTCATTCATGAAATGAATAAATCTATCCGAAATAGGATTGATCAAATTAATGCCATCACCAAATGTACCAACCCAAATGTTGCCTTGATTGTCCTGCAAGAGAGAATAAATAGAATTATTGCTCAAGCTGGTTCCCCTGCTCGGATCGTTCTTATAATGAACAAAACTATTGACCCCTATTTTGTAGGCACTAAGATCAAGCAAATCCAACCCGCCATTTTCAATACCTATCCATAAATTATGCTTATTATCCTCCAAGAGAGAGAGAACCGAGCCTTGAGAAATACTTTTATAATCATGAATAGTATTTTGATGATGTATGAATATACCTTTCTGTGGACGCTCATGAGCGTTTGTAAATAAATCTAAACCCGTCAATGTACCTATCCATAACCTACCCGACTTGTCCTCTAATATCGAGTGAATATTATCATTGCATAAGCTGTTAGGATTTCCATCATCGTGATAATAATTGATAAAGGAATCCTTTCCTTTGTCATACAAGTGTAAACCATAACTTGAAGCTATCCATATATTATTTCTGCTGTCGATTAATATTGCCCTCTGCCCTCCAGAACCCAAGTTAGCTTTGTTGTGAGTGATAATATTTCCGGTATACACATACACACTATCATTTTTTAAATCGAGACGGTAGAGATCCCTTGTTGTACCTATCCAAAGATTCATTTCTCTATCTTCTATAACTGATAATATTTCTTCCTTTGATAATTGAGGATGTTTAATGAACTGTTCGTTTTTTCTATCGTAAATATCGAGTCCTTGTCTTGTGCCAATCCATAAGTCTCCCCTGCTATCTTCAAACATAGCCATAACATTACTGCTGCTTATTGAATATTGATCTCGATAATCATTTTTATATATACGGAAATTATATCCGTCATAACGATTCAAACCATCATCGGTTCCGATCCATATAAAACCGTATTTACCCTGGATAATGGAATGAATCCAGCTGTTCGATAGACCGTCATTTATGGTCAGGTGCTTGAATTGAATGTTTTTAATTTGCGCATTTAATACCTGATGAAATAAACAGATCAGTATCCATATTAATATAAAAAGCCTCAGAGAATCCAGAACTCGTTTTTTGACAAACATGTTTTTCATTGTCCATTTTCTCTTATATATAAATGTATTGAAGATAATTATCGCCTTATTCATCGAAGTTAACATAGGTTATTCATCTTCATTAAGCAAGAAGTCCGGATACAACTTTTTCATACAGTCAGGACAAATTCCATGACTGAACTGAGCCTGCGAATGTTCCTGTATGTATGACTCTACCTGCATCCAGAATCCTTTATCATCGCGTATTTGCTTGCAATTTGCACAGATAGGGAGAAGACCGCTGAGCGTTTTTACATCTGCAAGAGCTTCCTGCAAACTCTTTATCAAACGCTCGCGTTCCATTTCTGCAATCTTGCGCTCAGTGATATCTCGACCTATACCTATTAAACCAATAATTTTATTGTGTTTATCCCTAAACGGCAGTTTAGTAGTTAGTAAAAAATGCTTCCGGCCTTCTTCATCTATCACATATTCTTCTCTATTAACCACAGGTGTACCGGTTTGGATCACTGATCTGTCGTCAGCAATAAATCCTTCCGCCATTTCCTTAGGGAATAATTCATAGTCATCTTTCCCTATAATTTCAGATTCGGATTTACAACCCATATGATATACATCGGCATGGTTAGCAAGCGTCTTTCGATATTCCAAATCCTTAACATAGATTCCGTCCGGTATATTGTCAATTATTGTTCGCAGAAGATTCCGTTCGCGTTGAAGTTCTTCCTGTGCTTTCATCAATTCATTGATTTCACGTGTAATACCTACAAGACCTACAATATCTCCATTGTTATTGCGCAATGGAACTTTCGTTGTCGATGTCCAGTTTAATTTCCCATCTTCCAAAGTTCTTGTTTCTACCAAACCGATAACCGGCTCGCCTGATTCCATAAGATGCTGTTCACTTATCCTTGTCCTGCGCGCAAATTCTCCCCCAAAAAGATCTTCATCTGTCTTCCCTATAATCTGACGCATATCAGTAAAATTTAAATCCTGTATTTCTTTCCGATTTGCACGCATAATTCGGCACTGCCGGTCCTTAAAAAAAATACTGTCCGGAATATTGTCCATTAGGGCATCTAAAAATGCCTTTTCATTCCTTAACGCTTCTTCGATCTTCTTGCGTTCGGTAATATCACGAATGGTGGATATATGCAATTCCTTTCCGTCCATTTTAGCGGCTCTTCCACGGATTTCTGCAGAGAATATCGTGCCATTTTTATGCAAACCGAGAATTTCAAAAGAATCTCTTTTCCCCGACTGAATCGTTTCCTTAACGCGGCTACGCAATTCTGGTACAATCATATCGAGGAGTGATTTTCCAATAAGTTCCTTTCTCTCATATCCATACATTTTCGCAAGCTGATCGTTTAGATCTACAATTATAGCGTTTTCCGTTAAAGCAATTCCTTCAAAGGACGCCTCTGCGAGCGTCCTAAACCTGTATTCACTTTCCCGCACTGCTTGTTCCGTTTGTCTCTTCGCATCCTCAACTTGCCTGCGAAAAGTAATGTCCTTTACTGCCGATATAACTGCCTGTCTTCCATCCGATTTAAAAATATGACTGTGCACCTCAACCGGAATTCTACTGCCATTTTTCGTAAGATGAATACCTTCCCAAACAGAAATTTTTTGAATAAGGAGCTTTTTCATCATCTCTTCGACTTGAGGAATCATCTCGGGAATATAAATGTCGTATATGCTTTTTTGAAGCAGCTCCTCACGGGTATATCCTAATCGGCTGCAGGCAACACTATTCACTTCGAGAATTCTAAAAGGTTTTTCTCCTTTAGTTTGATATTCAGAAACGAATATTTCATCATTTATGCTGTTAAAGAAAAGATTATGCAACTCGGCGAAAGGTGACAATAGAGGTTTTACATTTTTAGTTGTTATAACCCTATTATTTTTTACACGCTTACGCAATCGAGATATTTCAGCAAGAAGTTCACCCTTTGTTTTGGCTTTATGTTTCATGTTACAGCTCCGATAAAACCTTCAATAACTTAGTTATCTACCAGCATAATCCGCCACTCAATATAACATATTATAAAAAAATCACTATAGGAATAGTGCTTATAATAGTATTAAAAGAACTATTAGTGATATAATAGTTTATTTAATATAAACGGCTAAGTTCAAATAGGAATTATCCTATACCCAGTTCTTATTATAGGGAAAAAAGTACAAGCGTTCATATGCAATACTTTTATACATATTTAATGGGAATGTGTTAAATGATGGATATGAAAATATCAGACTGGACGTTAGCATGCGTGCATTATGCAATGCATACCTCTTTTCCCCATATTCGCTGGAATATGAGTAATGATAATCTACAGTAAATCTTTTTGTAAAATCACTTAGACTCAAATCGGTGAAATTTTCCGGTAATACTTTTTTATAAATTTTTAATTAACACGAACAAAATAATTTTTAATAATTTACCTCATATATTCTTTAAAACCATAAATGCTGAAAATTGAAGGAAATAACATAATATCGATGAATTTCTTCTTACTAGCGACAAGATGGTGCAATTGCAGTGTAATGATAAATCTTTCGGATCGTTTTATCCTAAAGGAACATTATGGCTTCTCTTTGTACGCTTGTTTAGACAAACCACAATATCAAACCCCCAAAAAGACCTACAAAACAGTCTTGAATTCTATTGCAAACTTGAGTAGAGAATGACTTCCATGTATTTCAAGCTTGTTGCAGATATTAGCTCTGTGATTCTCGACAGTTCGATGACTGATATTTAACTCATCTCCGATTTCTTTACTCGTTTTATTTGCCGCGATAAGACGCAGTACTTTTCGTTCCATAGACGTCAGGTTTTCTAATTGAGGTTTTTTCTTCAACAGTGAATGCGCATAATCACCTCTATTTTTGAGATATTCTGAAATAGACGGACTAATATAGGTCTGCCCAGTTGCAACAGTTTTGATAGCATCGGTTATATCACTAACCGCACTTTCTTTTAATACGTACCCTTTCACTCCAAGATTCATCGCTTCATTAAACATATCTTCTTCTTTGTACATTGTTAAAAAAATAATATGAGACGGGAGTTGACGCCTGATGATTTCACCTGCAACTTGAAGGCCGTTTAATCCCGGCATTTCAATATCAAGTACAACGACATCAGGTTTTTGTTTTTCTACAAGATACAATGCCTGTAATCCGTCTCCCGCTTCACCGACAATTTCTATTGAATGTTCCGACCCAATAGCCAACAGCAAGCCTTTGCGAAATATCGGATGATCATCTGCTATAATAATTCGTATTTTAGCTTTCGTCATCTATTCTATCATATGTTTTTATTGTTATTAATAATCTTGTTCCCCTGCCAGGATTGGATTCAATCCTCATCGTTCCTCCGATAAATCGAATACGTTCAACAATCCCTTGTATTCCAATCCCGCGCTCATTTTTTATCTTTTGGGATAAAACATCAAAACCGATGCCATTATCTTCTACGTCTATATTTAATCGATTATACCATCGTTTTATAGTGACTTTTCCCGATGTTGCATGCGCATGCTTAATTATGTTATTAACACATTCCTGTATAATCCTGTAGACATGAATTTCCATCTCTTTCGGAATAAGATTGTCAATGGGATCAATGTCCGATGTAAAGGATATAGTTGTTGTTCGCGCTGCTCTATCAATAATCGATTCGAGCGATTTTTTTAATCCTAATCTGTCAATCTGGTACGGACGAAGATTATTTGTGATCTCTCTTGTTTCCTGAATCGCCCTCGATGCTGTGTGCGATATCTCGTTTAATTGCTCTTTAACATTATTTTTATTTTTAAGATCACTCAGCGCTAACAATGCTCTGTTTTTAATTATTAGCAGTTCCTGGCCAATGCTGTCATGTAATTCAGTAGCTATGCGTTTTCTTTCAGCTTCCATCGAATCAATTAATTGGCGCGTAAATAAATTTTTTTCATGTAAAGATAGACTATACCGTTTTCGTCGGTAGTACGATATTAAGACAATTAGTATTAAAACACAAATTAGAATAACCTGGAATAAAAATGTTTTCCAGAATGGCGTTTGCTCCAATAAAATAATTGCTGTCATGAATATAAATTCAATAATTATTTTCTCTAAGGCATATATTTAAAGCTATTATCCTTGATTACTAAAAAATATCATACGAGAAAAACACGGCAGTGTCAAGAAAGTGTGAAATAGAGATTGTATTTATATCATTCTCTGATAAGGCTTATTTATTATCCAGTACTTTCCGCACTGTTTTTAGTACTTTCTTAAGGTCATACGGCTTGAATAGAAAATGCTGTATGCCCGCTTTTAAGAATTCCGACTTCATTTCAGGATCAAGATATCCCGTTGCAAGTATCATGCGCTCATTCGGTTTAATCTTCTTGATCCTTTGACATACCTCCAATCCCGTAATCGTCGGCAGCCCAAGATCTGTCAATACAAGCGCGATACCGTCCTTGTTCTCCTGATAGACTTTCAATGCCTCCATCCCATCCATCGCAGTTAAAACATTATACCCCTTTTCTAAAAGCACCATCTGAAGCGACATCATCAGCATCTCTTCATCCTCTACAACCAGCAATGTCTCCGTCCCGCCCGGTATCTCTTCCAGCGTCTCTTCTTCTTTTTCTTCTTCTATTTTTTCTACGATAGTCTCCCCCGCTTGCGTTGCAGGTATATATAACTTGAATGCCGTTCCCTTCCCGATCTCACTCTCTACATCGGCAAATCCTTTATGCGTTTGAACAACTCCGAATACGACAGGCAACCCTAATCCCGTCCCCTTGCCTATTCCCTTCGTCGTGAAAAACGGCTCAAATATCCGCT
>CAZYAM010000012.1:0-39062 GCA_964645575.1 uncultured Ignavibacteriaceae bacterium | reverse complement strand
TACATTACATCCCTCCGCTCAGACCTCCCGGAATATAATACACAATCTGTTTTTTTCGAAATGTAACTATAATCGAATCCTGTGTAATCGCTTCCACATTAGTTGCAGTTGTATCTTTTATTGAGTTCGAATAAAACGTAAGCATTATGCCTTTGTCTGTCCGCTCCATTCGTGTATGAATTGCCGTAACGTCTTCGGAACTCATGGAAGCCGGAAGGTCTTTCATATTCCCACGCCGCACAATAATATTTTTTACAGGCTGCCGCCGTCTTGCAGTAAATTCGGATTTTCGTTTTTTGACAACAATTTCTTGTTGTTTCGATTTTGCTTCTGCAATGGACACCGGATATTCTTTTGACGCGGCCGGTTTTACACTACCTTTGACAAGTGAATCATAACCAACTCGGATTACTGATTTTTCCACACTTAATGCCCTTGATTCCTTTTGTAATTCAGAAGAGACGGGTGTACTTGCGAGAGATTTTTCTTGTTCAGAATCTTGTGCTTTATGTTCATCCGCAGCCATATATTCATAACTTGCAGCCGGTGAAGATGCATCCATTTTATCGGATTCTTTTTTGCCTTTGCTGACAGCTTCACTCAGGGGAATATCTTTCCGTGCATTTACTTCCGGACTTATTTCTTCTGCTAAAGTAACATCTGTACGCGGTTCTAAAATATCCTTTACTTCAATAACTCTTCCGATTATCCATAATGACCGCTTACCGGGTTCGGTTTCTTTTTGTTCGCTTAGGATAATTTCACGCGTTTTAGTTTTTTCCTGCTTGATATCAAAAAACCATCGCGTAGCGAAAACTCCGCCTAACATAATAACAATTGCTGCTGCGATGCTTGCAGCGTTGATCCACTCGAAGCGCCTTTTTTGATCCCTGCGAAGACGCAGTTTCAGCTTCCGCTTTATTTCTGAACGGCCGAATCTTCTTATGCCCGCGAGTATTTCCCGTTCTTCCTGCACTCGTTTTCGGCACTCATCGCATGTATCCAAATGTGCCGCAAGAACAGACATTTCTTTTTCATCGATTTTATTAAGAACGAATGCCGCTAACTTTTCTTCATCCCGCGTCCAATGCTGTGAAAGTCCATTGTTCATTGTGCACCTCCAAGCGCTTTTTTAACAAGTTTCTCCAGCGCTTTTTTACATTGATATTTCTTGGACTTGACGGTGTCTGCATTGGCAAATCCAAGTTTTACAGCGATTTCTTCCATAGATTCTTCTTCCCAGTAATAGAGAAGAAGAATATCCTTGCATGGATTTCCGATTTCCTCCATTGCCTGTTCAACGGCAAGAATGCGTTCATTTTCTTCCATCTCTTCAAACGGAGATGAATTTCCGTCCGGTATTTCGAATATCTCGCCGGCCGCGGGAAATTCACGGCGCTGCCGTGCCAGCCTTCGAAGCCATATATTCTTTGCTGTTGCATAGATAAATGTACTCAGTTTAGCCTGATGCTCAAAAGTGCCTTTACGGATGCGTTCCCACAGTACTATCAGCGATTCCTGCAGAACATCTTCTACGTCATCATCAGTTCCATGATTGCGGATTACCAGTGATGCAATGGATCTGCGATTTTTATAAAACAGCTCTTCAAGTGCGCTGTCGTTGCCGTTTCGCAAGGTATCCAGCAGTTTTGAATCTTCATTTAAAAAGAACAAAGGTGTCTGCATTTACCTTTTGCCTGTTTATGTTATATATCAGTAGAAAGTGAATGGAGAATACAGCAAAATGATACAAATAAACAAGGCGACATTCAAATATGAAGAAAGGAGAAATTGATATGAAAACGCAAGCCGTCCATACTGCATACGGGTACCAGGAACTCCGTCAAGTTCAACAGCGCTATATGATGCTGGCTTTATTAATTGCAATAATAATTCAAATGACGGTTATCGGTGCATATCATATCTCTGAGCGGATCAAGCCGGATGATCCTCCAATAAGAATACTAAAAATAATCGATCCGGCTAAAATTCTTCCGCCGCCGCTTCATCATACGGCAGTAAGTCCAAATATTGCACAAATACCCGGAAAATTCTCTGTTGGTGTACCGGTTCCAATCCCTGACAGCGAAGTAAAATCAGATATGCCCGATTATGCTGGTCAAGATATCATAAGCCGCCAAGGAGATGAGTTTTGGGAGCAAGTTGGTGATATTTCAGGAAATGTTGATATAAAAATTGACGAAAGTGATCCGTTACCGACGGATTGGCGTCCTATTGAGATTGAGCCGATGATTATTTCCAGGGTGGTTCCTGAATATCCGGATGTTGCCCGGCGCATTGGGATGGAAGGGAGCGTTGTTGTTCAGGTACTGCTTGATAAAAACGGAAAAGTAAAAAAGGCGCAGATCGCGAAAGCGAGTGATGATGTATTTATAGAATCTGCGCTTGCGGCAGCTCAGAAATGGGTTTTCACGCCGGCGCTTATGCAGGGGAAACCGGTGACCGTGTGGGTGTCTATACCTTTTCGGTTCCGATTGACAAAGATGTAGAAAGTTATGAAAGATTTTTTAGAGTTTCTTCTGAATTTCATTTATGAGTCCTGGAACAATCTTTACGCCCAATTGCATCGCTTTTTGACAGTGAAACCAGGCCAATTCATTCAGATTTAATTCATAATAAAGATAAGATAGATTTTGATGTGCGTTTCCCAGTGTCGAATCCAGACGAAGGGCTTCAATCCATGCTTTTTCAGCTTTCTTCTTTTCATGGGCATTATAATATAAAACACCAAGGTTATAGCGAATATCTGCATCCTTCGAATTGTTCCGTATTGCTGCAAGAAAATTTTCTTCTGATGAGAGAAACAAGCCCCGGGCAAAATAGGTTATTGCGAGAGCATGATGCACATTTGGATCGTTAGGACTTGATCTCAGTTCTTTTTTTAGGTCATCAATGATATACCATAGTTTTTCTTTTAATGCTGCAGGATCCTTGTTCTCTCTTTTTTGTAAACTATCGGCCACAGCTTGTATTTCATGTCCAAGTTTTTTGGGAATGGTCATTTGTGTGACAGCGCTGTACATTTTTGGATCGTTCGGCGAGGTTAAGGCGTCGTATTCCCTGAGAGTCAAAGAATTCTTAAAATTGCTCGTGTGAGTAAAGCTCAGCAATCCTAAGCCACAGAATATAGTAATAATGTATGGAATGATTCGTTTAATGAATCGCTCTGGATATGTAAAAGACAATGATAAAAGGATAAAAAGTATTCCCATAAACGGAATATAAATTCGGTGCTCATAAAACTTAGGCGGTGTATGAAATCCCAAATCATAATAAAATGTCGGAATCAGGAATAAAATAAACCACATACTGCCGAAGAGAATAAACTTCCAATCTCTCCGTTTAGAGAGGAAGAGGGCAAGGGAAAGGAATGCAAAAGAAATAATTCCGGCGGTGATGTGGATATCGATAGAGATAGGAGCAAAAGCAAGGTTGAACGGCCAGAAAATAATTCCCAGGTAATGAAGTGCAATCGGCATGTTTGATAAGACTAAAGCAGTTGCCTGGAGTTTATTACCCACAGGCGTAATCATTGCGGCTGATCTTAAAATATGCCAGTTGATAAGAACAATTCCCCATCCTGCTAAAAAGAGGATCGTATTTGTCGAGAATACTCCTTTTCCTTTTAAAGCATAAAAATAAAACATTGCAGCAACCGGAAACATAAGACTTGTTTCCTTTGTAAACATCGCAAGCACAAAAAAAAGAAGATGTAAAAAATACCATTTCAACGAAGACGTTGAAAGGAATTTAATAAATGAGATCAGGCACAATAAGATGAAAACAGCAAGCAGAGAATCGTTTCTTCCTGCAATCCATACAACTGCTTGAGTCATTGCTGGATGTACACAAAAGAACAACGTGCCCAAAAAAGAGATTGTTCTTTTGAATCCGAGTATCTGAAAAGCAGCAAAGAGAAGGCAACAGCTTGCAATGTGCAAAATGATATCAATAAAATGGTAACCGAATAGCTCTGTTCCGCTTATTTGTGCGCTGAGAATTAAAGAGATGGTTAATAGGGGGCGGTATAAATTACCTCCCTGTCCCTGATGACTCACATCTTCCAGAAAAGCATGGCCAATATCAGACAACTTGTCGATATATGAAAAGTTTTCAACGATGAGGAAGTGATCATCGTAATACGTGTATTCAGAAAATGTCAATACTTGGGAATAGAGCAAAAAACTGATAATTATAAACCAGAAATAGGGCTGCCATGAGTGCAGAAAAACATTATCAATAGTTAACTGCTTTTTTGTAAGTTTCATTCAATAATTTCCGGTAAAGTGGCATGAATTCTAAGTGAATGCTTGGTGTGTAGTGCTTATCAACCGACAGCCCTGGGATCTCTTCTTTCAGCGATAATATAATTAACGTTGATAACAATTCCAATCTATAAGAGAACGCGAAGTGCGAAGATAAGAGTTTTATATATATCAGGCTGGCAGTATCTCAAATCTGCATAATACTCACTTTTAAATTTATAGATACTCACAATGAAAAAAGCAGGCAGGTTTTTATTTATTATCCAATATTGAACGGATCGCTTTGGAGAGTTCTTCGATTGAATAGGGTTTCTGTAGGAAGGCATTGACCGGATATTTCCATTGGGAAACATCCATATCCCGATCGCTATACCCTGTGGATATGATTACCGGAATCTTCGGATCAAGTTTCTTTATTTTTACGAAGGTTTCTTTTCCGCTCATTTTGGGCATATTAAGATCAAGAATGATGATGTCAAATTTCTTTTTCTTTTTAAAAAGATTAATTGCTTTTTGTCCGCTGTTTACAATTGTTGTATGATATCCCAGGTTTAAAAGCATTCTGCCAATGACGTCTGCAACGTCTTTTTCGTCATCTATAATAATTACCTGTTCGGTACCTCGTTCGGTTTTTGAATGCCGGATGTTTCTTCTGAGGTTTTCTGATGCAGGTAATATAGGAAAGTGGATGGTGAATTGAGTGCCATGCATAGGCTCACTATGAACGGTAATAAATCCATTATGAGAGTTTACAACGCCATAGACAACAGAAAGACCAAGTCCTGTTCCTTTCCCCTGGTCTTTTGTTGTGAAAAAAGGCTCGAAAATATGTTGTTGAATGTCCTTATCCATGCCGATACCGGTATCAATGACAGAAACAGCAATATAATCATCTTTTCGAATTTTCATTGTACCAGTAGTATCTTCCTCTATGTGTTTTTTTTGACTCTGAATTGTAATAGTACCGCCATCTTGCACAGCATCCCGGGCATTGATGAGCAGGTTAAGAATCGACTGTTGTAATTGCCCGTCATCTCCGTTAATAATACATATTTCCCCCAGCAGATTTTTCTCAATATTAATTTTTTTATCGGTGCTGCGTTCAAAAAGGCGAAGGGTTTCCTCAATGATATCGTTGACGATGATCGGCCGAAATTGAACATGCCCTTTACGGGCGAATGTCAATAATTGACGTGTCAAAGAGGCACCTCGCCGGGCGGCAGTTTCGATGATATCGGCGAATCGATACCATTGTTCGTCCTGTTTCATCTTGCGTTTCATAATGGATGTGGAGCCAAGGATTGACGTAAGGATATTGTTGAAGTCATGTGCAACTCCGCCTGCAAGGTTTCCGATGCTGTCGATACGTTGTGCATGGATAACTTTGGCTTCAAGATTTTTCTTTTCTGTTATGTCTCGGGCAACAGTACGAATTAACGGCTGTCCGGCTTCATCTCGGACAATAGAGGCATTGACGCTGACATCAATCAATTCACCTTTTTTTGTCAACATTTTTTCTTCAAGGTCTTTTATTTCAAGATTGTTATCAAAGATATTGTGCAATAAACGTTGTGCTTCATTGTGATACTCAAGCGGATAAAACTTATAAATCGATTGGCCTATGATTTCACCTTTATTATATCCAAGCCGAGTTGCTTCCGTCTGATTGCAGTTTATTATTATGTCTGATCTATTGATGATAAGTGACATGTCGGGAGAGTGTTCAAAAAGATCGATATAGCGCTCTTCTGATTTGCGAACTCGTTCAAAGAGAGTCGCGTTTTCCATGGCAACGCCGATCTGGTTGGCAAATGCCATTATAAAGTCGATTTGTTTATTTGCAAAAGCCTCCGGATTATTACTTGCCAAAACGATTAATCCTGACATTTGATCCTTCATCATAATCGGGACTGATGCCCAAGATCCAATGCTCCCAAATTCCCATTCGGAGTTCTCACCTGCATCCGATTTGATTTTTCGCGGGCGTGTAGCAATTCTCGGAGATCGAATCCAAGACATTTTATCTTGATGTATATCATCTACCGCTTCAATAATTGTTGTGTTTAATTCTTCGGTACCTCGAGAAGCTTTAAGTAAAAGCAGATCACCCTCAACGCGGTATATCCATCCATATTCCACGTTTAGAAGGCGCCTCATTTCGTATAATGCGTTTTGAAGAAGAAATTGTACGTCAATTGCCCGGTTAACCGATTCAGCAAATGTATTGAGTGCGAGTAATTCCTGTTTTTGTTCTTCAAGCAATCGGCCGTACTTGAGCGTAAAAAAGACAATAATAAATCCGAATATCCCAACAGTTAGAACGTTCCCGAATAAAAGCCATCCGAGCGTTTGCCCGCTTGTCATTCGTACAACCACAATAGTTATAAGGCTTACTACGACGGCAGTGGAAACAACGATTTGTGCTTGTTCAACAGGGCCAAGAGAAGTGCGAATTTTTCGAAGATTTTGGAAGCGCGCCATTTTTTAAAATGAATAAGTTTTTTACTTAAATATGCTTCCGAATAAATCCCAAACAAGGAACATATATCTATTATATGGGTAAGTGCTTGGATAAAACAGAACTCACGTCGTCTTTGTTGAAAGGCTTCACTAAATAGTCAACTGCTCCCAGAGTTCGCGCCACTTTTCGCGCATCATAATCATCAATTGCCGAGAAAAAAATTATTGGCGTAGATGACGCTGCCGGAATGTGTTTTATATTATCCATTAGATCAAAACCGTTCATATCCGGCATACGTACATCACTCAGGATTAAATCCGGTTTATAATTTATAAGGGCTTTTAGTGCTTCTTTACCACTTTCAGCAGTAAAGACATCATAACCACAGTCCCGCAGAATATGAGAGCTGATTTTAAGCCACGTAGGCTCGTCATCGATGATAAGGATATGTTTCTTGATTTTTGAAGTCATGTTAACTATAATTATTTGATTCTAAGATTCTTTGATTCTATTCTTCCATATTTTCAAGATACGAAGGATGTGAATAGAAAGCAACCCAGGCCTGATAATGGGGAATATTAGAGAAAATTATTGATTACGGTAATTTCATCCTGTGTAATCCTGACCGGGTGAGGTAAATAATTCCGTATCTTAAACAAGATTATAAAGTCTTTTACTTGGAAAAGAAGAAAGATTCATTGAAATTCATTGAAATAATCTTGGTACAGAACTTGGAGATAATATTCCTGATAGAAATGAATGATTAACATAGTTCACTTACTTAATAACATTTTTTTGGAGGATTTATTATGGGACAACAACAATTATTGCTTATCATCCTCGGCGTTATCATTGTCGGTATCGCAATTGCCGTCGGATTGAGCCTGTTTGCTGCGAATAGTATTCAGGCGAACAAAGATGCGATTATCAATGATATAAACAACCTTGCCGCAAATGCATATCAGTTTAAAATCCGTCCACTCTCCATGGCTGGCGGTGGTGGAGAATATACTAATTATAATATTCCATATAAGATGTCAAGTAATGATAATGCGACGTATGCGGCTGTGCCTTCAGGAACAGGGACATCTGCAGTTGTAACGTTCACAGGATCAAGTATGTCATCTGGGAATTTATCGACAGTTGTTGGTGCGGTAGATGCGGAAGGAAGATTAACTTTTTCTAGCTTTACGGGCGACTTTGCTGAATAACCTCTCCGTCTTGAATAAAGATAGAGGTTTTTATAATATTGTCCCAACCATCTTTTGCACAAAGGTGGTTGGGTTTTTGTTTGTACTGTTGCATTTTTAAGAGCTGGAAACCTGAGAATGTAATGTACAAAGAACGTCTCAAATTAAAATCCAAAACTGAGAGACCTTAATAAAGTGGCAAAGGGCAACAAAGATATATGAGATTGAAAATACTAAGTAATTCTCTTCCTCTCATTTTCCTTCTTTTCATTATTCTTTTCACAATTGTTTTTCGGGCGCGCTTATTTAATGTTCCACTGGAACGTGATGAAGGTGAATATGCCTATATGGGGCAGCTTATTCTCGATGGAACTCCACCTTACACTGAAGCATATAATATGAAATTCCCCGGTATTTACTTTATCTATGCCGGAATATTATGGCTTTTCGGTGAGACACACACGGCGATCCATTTTAGTTTACTCGTTGTCAATTTGATTTCAATTATACTTCTTTACGTTTTTGCACGTATAGCGTATGATGATTGGATTGCGGCTGCTTCTGCGGCTGCTTTTGCGCTTTTAAGCATAAGCTACCATGTTCAAGGATTTTGGGCAAATGCCGAGCATTTCATTATACCCTTTGTGATAGGTGCAAATATCCTCTTGCTTTCCGGACTAAAGAAAACTCGATTCAATTATATTGTATTTAGTGGTATCCTATTTGGTTGTGCAGCGGTTATGAAACAACACGGCACGTTCTTTGGTTTCTTTGGATTTGCAGCTCTGCTAGTTTTAATGGGGCGAAACAAAACATTAGATAAAAAGAATTATTGGAAATATATTTTTGCCTATTCAGGGGGAATCATTATTCCTCTGCTCTTGTGTTTTTTCTATCTTGCTTTTGCAGGAGTTCTTGAAAAATTTTATCTCTGGACTTTTACTTATGCAGAGAAATATAGTTCAATTCTGTCAATAGGTGATATAAAGCTCAGTTTTATCGGGGGTTTCCAATCCATCTGGCATTTTGCATCGCTTATTTGGATTATTGCCGGTGTGGGATTTATTACTTTATTTTTAAGTAAAAGGAATAGAGAATCGACCATCTTCATTTTGGAATTATTCATAGCCGGCATCACTGCTTTCTCGGTTGGTTTCTATTTCAGACCGCATTATTTTATCTTGGTATTGCCTGCCGCTGCTTTGCTTTTTGGGATTGGAATTAGACATATTTTTCATATTTTTTCATCTGCATCTTCTTCAATAGTAAGATATTTTCCGCCTGTTTTTATTCTTGCAACGGCAATTATTGGTACTATAGCTGCTCACTGGGACGTTCTTTATCAATTTTCACCTGCAGAGGTAACACAAGCAGTATATCATCAACATCCTTTTCCCTTCTCTTCTTTAATTGCAGATATTATAAAAGAAAAAACCTTAAAAGAAGATCGAATAACAATCATGGGAAATGAACCGCAATTTTTATTCTATTCTCAGCGCCGATCTGCTACATCATTTATCTATACTTACTCGATTGCTGAAGATCAGCCCTTCGCTGAACAATTCCGTTTTGAAATGATGCATCAAGTGGAATCAGCTTCTCCAAAGTTGCTTATTTATACAAATATTCAACCTGAATGGTATAAAAAACCCAAAAGTCTGGAGGAATTAGATAAATGGTTTTTTGGTTTTGCGAAGTTGTACTATACTCCCGTTGCTCGTTTCGAATATCGCAATATTAAAGATACATTGCTTATAACCGATGCAAATAGTCTGCTAAAGAAGCCAACACACTTGTTTTGGATTACGATATATGAAAAGAATAAATAATTGATTTTGCGCAAATACGGATAATAAAATACTTACATTTAAATTTCTTATTGTTGATAATTTCGTAGTTGAGTACATTGAATCCTATTGAATGGTCGAATTTCGATTATTCATCTTAACAGAGCTGTTCCGTTTTAGCTGAATTTATAATCTCTTTTAATAAGTTATGACTAATCTGCATTCAATCCTGAGTTACATGAAGAAAAGGCTCCATATAGTGATCCTTGTCTTTGTGGTTCTTGGAGTGTATATAACTACACTCTTGCGCGGAATAGGATATAGTGGGGACACAACGAAATTTCAGTTTGTCGGAGAGGTTCTTGGTACTGCACATGAACCAGGTGCTCCCGGGTATACAATGCTCAATTACCTTTTTGTTACTATATTTCCTTGGGGTAATTGTTCCTTCAAGGCGAATCTTCTCTCTGCTGTATGTGCAACCGCTGCTATTGTCGTTTTATTTTTTTTGCTTCAGAGATTATCGATTAGGCGTTCGGTGGCTTTTTTCGTGTCGCTCACATTTACTTTTACATACACTCTCTGGTCCCAGTCCGTTATAGCGGAAATTTATACTCTCAATATTTTATTTGTCGGACTTACGTTATTTTTCTTTATTCGTTGGCATCAGACTCTGCGTCAGCGTGATTTTTTTATCGGATGTACGATATATGCACTTTCCTTTGGTACACACCTTTCTATGATCACATTCCTTCCCGCGCTTCTCTTTTTGGTGTGGAAGACACGAAAGGAATACTTATGGAGTGTGCGCGTTGTGGCTTGTGTTTTTTTGATCATTGTGATTGGTGCAGCTCAGTATGGTTATCTTTTTTGGAGAACATATGCGCAAGACACAACTTATCTCGAAATAGCAGTTTCGGATTTTAAGGATCTTTGGTATTACGTAAGGGGAGGACAGTTTCAGGACAAATTAATAGACAGCAGCCTGAATAAAATTTTTTATCTTCGAATGCCTGTCATGCTTCGCTTAGCGTGGCTTGAATATTCAGTGCTTTTACCTATCGCCATACTTGGTTTTTTCGCTATTCGTGATGCTTCATTGAGAATATTTCTTATTCTGGGTGCGGCAGTAACATTTGTATTTACATGTCTATATGGAATTCTGGATATATTTATATATATGATTCCTGTGTATTATATTTTAGCATTAACTCTCGGAATCAGTCTTGAATGGATTGCTGGCCGCTGCAAAGCACAATACTTGACCCTTTTTCAGCTTTCTCTTGTTTGTGTGCCTTGCCTCTTTCTAACTCTTAACTATCAAAAGGCGGATCAAAGCGGCAATTTAAACGCGAAGGTGTTCGTTGAGCAGTCATTGAAGACTATCGGCAGAAAGTCACTCATCATTTGCCCGGATTATGACTGGGGTGAGTATTTTTGGTATTATTATTTTGCAGAAGGTTATAGGCAGGATAGCGTCTATGTTTTTTATCCACATGATACTGACTTACCGGTCAAATCGCTGGAATCGTATATCAGTGATGGCAAACCATTTTATTTGCCCATCCAGCGCTGTTATATCCCTACCGGAATGACGGTGTACTACTGTACCGCATTCGGGGGACGGCACTTCGATCGTTCTCGTAATCGATATCCATCCAGTACTCTACGTTTACTTTGTGTAAGTGATCCAAGTATCGTGCGTTTGATAGAAGATGGATTTCGTTTTAAACAGATTGGAGCGGATATGTATCGAATAGATAGACCTTCGTTTTGAATCTTCTCTTGACTAAGGACGGAATTCTTTAAATGACTATAAGAGCTTATTATAATAGAGAGGGAACCTCCTTGTTGAAAGAACTTGGTATCCTATCTATTGTTGCATATGATTTTTTCACTGGATACAACCCATAAGTAGTGGAAACGAATTTTATTTTAAATTGAGTGTTTGTAATGACAGGTAAATAGTCTTGTACGGAGCCGATTATTCCTGCGATCATAAGCGTCAATTTTATGGGCGCATACGATATACAATTATTTCTTTTTGCTGTGCAGGGTTATAGACCAAGTTGGATTTATAGGGATGTTTATAATATCTTTTGTTCCAATCAAGCTACTGTGATATTTCCAGTTATAGTCTGTCATTTTTGTCCGTATGCCGACTGTAACAGATGAATATAGTATAAGGAGCAGCGATGATATCACAAAAATATTTTTCCAAATTCCACGTTGATTTATACAGAATATTAAAGACCACGCAATCATTACATATGGTACATAAAAATATCTGCATCCACTGGATATCTCCATAATAAGCGGAGAAAAATTATGATTAATGATGACAGCACCCAGTATTGCCGCCGATATGCTTAAAACCATAATAACTATATTTAATAATCGCTTGTCTTCCGGTGATTTTTTATACGACAAATAGAGGAGAAATCCAAAATAGGCTAAAGCACAGATGCCTGTCAATATTCCATTGCTGTACTTTAAAGCCCTTCCTAAGAACAGACCGCCAAACAGTTGTCTTCCAATGATAGAAAGATAAAGTTCCAAATTAAATATGCTGTTTTCTTGTATGCTTCTTGTATTTGGAACTATTTGAATAAGTTGAATCAATACAATACAGAATGCTGTCACGAGCAAAATATGTCCATGAGTCTTTTTCATTTTATAGAATTTCCATGCGAAAAAAGGAAACATGAAAATCAAAAATGGTCCCGTTAATCCTGCAATAATTATTATACTAAAATCAGATAGGACCTGTAAAGTATGGTTACCATAATTAATATCCGGGGGATCCTTTAGCAGCGTTAATACGAGTAATAGACATAGTATCCATTGGATATTTGTTATATTCAGGAAAACCTCGTTTAATGAATGTGGAACTAATACAATGGAAAGAGCCAAGAAAGGCTTAAACGGTAATTGCAGCCTTGGTGAAAAACAATGAGCAATTACTATAATGGTAATAAATAGACACGCGTAATTATAAACAGCCGGTATATTAGCATATGAAAAAAACGAGTCTGCGAATACTGCAATGAGTCTTGGAACAATATGGAGGTAGCCGGCATATGCGGTAAAAATTGATCCCGCGCCATGTTCGTACTGCTGAGTAAAAAATACCGTCCCATCTTCTGCCCATAGTTGTGGATTGGATAAGGAATCCGATTTTCGGAAAATAAGTACAATTACCGCAATGACGATGAAGGCAATATCTCTATATCTTGTAAATAATTTATGTGTACATACGTTACCAATTAATTGTATTATTTTCGCCTGATAATCAGCAGTTTTCTTTGATACCAGTCTTATCATGGTTTTTTCGTGTTATTGGTTGTTTGTATTTCTTATCGTGAAATTTAATGAAACCGCTTTATAAAAACTCTTACAAAATTATACAACATTTTCAAACCAGTTACAAATCAGGAGAACTTTGATAACTAACATCATACAGAAAGGTGGATAAAACGATAAGTTACCTCTATCCGTTATATAAATTTGTTCTTTCAGGTCTTTGCGCATTAAGAACCTGTAGAATTTCTCTTATCTCGACAAAGTTACGATAGTTTTATTAGTTCAATATGGGATCAAATCTTTATAGAAAACTCTTCATTGGGAACAATTTTGTATACGTGCCGTCTATAGAATTAAACCGACAGAAGAATTCAATGTATATAATAAAATATCAGAAAGGATGCGCAATTATGAGAACAATGTTACGAATAATAGGGGGTATATCGTTAGCACTCCTTTTAACAACGGGTACTATGCTTGGTGCAAGCGGTAAGTCTTCGAGCGGGATAAAAAAGAAAGAGAATATAAAACTATCAGGCTGGATCGGGATTATGGTACAAGATGTAAATGAAAAAATCGTCCGGAAGGAAAAGCTTGATCATGAAGAAGGAGCATATGTTAAAGAGGTCCTTGAAGATAGTCCGGCAGATTCTGCAGGAATTCAGGAAAATGATGTTATTATTGAATTCAATGGAAAAAAGATATTTAATTCAGACGATTTGGTTAAAGCAGTGCGTCGAATCCCGCCTAACACAAAAGTAAGCATAATCCTTGTCCGCGACGGTGAGAAGAAGACCATTCAGTTAATAGTCGGCAGGAAAAAAGAACTGAAACGTTATGTGTTTGGCAGAATGCCGCGAATACCCGATGTGCATGTGTTTACAGGCAGCCGTATTCTCGGACTTCGGCTTCTCACTCTCAACGAACAACTCGGAGAATATTTTAACGCACCGAATAACGAAGGAGTACTGGTGGAGGAAGTGGAAAACAAGAGTGCTGCTGAAAAAGCAGGATTTAAAGCCGGTGATATTGTTATTCGTGTCGGGGAAAAAACCGTGGATACAGCGGAGAAAATCCGGAGAAAACTTCAAAAGTATGATGAAGGTGATATTGTGGAGTTTGAAGTAATTCGAAAAAACGAAAAGAAAATACTGAATGTAGAGTTTGAAGAACAACAATTTATGCCGAATAATTTTGTTATTCCGAAACCTCATATTCGAATGTTCCGTACAGATCCATTCGATGATGTCGAAATGCATTTGGAGATGGAAAAATCCCAAATAGAATTAGGTAAGGTACAAAAAGAGCTTGGAAAGTCTGCCAAGAAATTTAAAAGCTGGGATAATGAGATTTAAAATGGGTATATAAAGTTTACACTACCATTACTTGAGTATGTGAAATCATTATTTTCCACTCGATTTTATTTAAAAGCTCGGCGTGCCAGAAGTGGCCGCCGTTTTTTTTATTTTTGTATCTTGCCAATCTCTGAAGCTTAGCGTATCTTTGATTGTTATTACAATTGGTCAGCCGGCTCTTTTTCTAGATATAGATACAGTGTTGATCTATATCGGAAAGTTAACGGAACAACTCGTGGTCATAAGTGGCTACATTCAGTGCCTTCCTCGATGCCGAAAAGAATATTCTCATTCATGGCCGGAATAATGTGGAAAGTATAAACAATTTGGTTTTTCAATAATAAATAAAAGAATAGCATAGATTATTTTATCGCTTGATTCATTTGACACACAGAATATCGTATAATAAAAAGAAATGCAGCTTATGATTCAAAAGATGCTAATGCACATGAAATCTCTTTCCCTATCAAATAAAATTACTCTCTCTCTCTTGTTCGTTCTGATTGTTATTCTTGCTTTTAGACAAATTCACAGCCCGGATTTAGGGTTTCACCTGAAGACAGGCATATGGATGTTACAAAATATCGAGTTTCCCGGAAAAGATATGTTTACCTATACTGTTGGAACTCACGAATACATCGACTTGCAATGGCTGTATCAAATAACAATCGCCATTATCGATACTTTGTCTGGTGAGTTCGGATTGGTGGCAAGTAATGCATTGCTTATAATTGTAAGTTTTATCCTTGTATTGTTTCGTATTACACGAAAGCAAAATTTGAACAAATTATCTCATTGGCAATGGTTATTATTTTTAACAATATATTCAGTTGCCGCTCTTTTTGAAACGAGACCACATGTTTTTTCCTGGGTATATCTGAATCTTGTTTTCATAATTCTTGATGAATATGTCGAACGAGGAAGAAAAACCCTTGTATTCCTTCCATTAGTTATGATATTATGGACGAACACACATTCCATTTTTATTATTGGATGGATAGTGATCGGAAGCTATATTTTAGGATCTTTCTGGAGAGAACGGAGATTGTGGACGCCTGTAACACAATACGGATTGCTCTCGATTGTGGTTTCTTTGGTCAATCCCTATTTTTTCAATGGAGTTGCATATCCTTTTCGCCAATTTCAGTTGTTACAGGGTTCAAACATTTTTAAAAGTAGTATTGGTGAACTTATCTCCCCGTTACGTTTCATAAGTAATTATAGTAATGGAGCATTTGTTCTTATTGAGCCTCTATTTTGTTTCCATATCTTTCTTGTTGTAAGTGTTATTGTCTTTATTATCTGCTTGAAACGAATTCAATTGCACGAACTTCTCGTATTCTTGTTTTTTTTATATCTCGGATGTACAGCATTAAAAAATATTGGATTCTTTCTTTTTGCGGTTCTTCCGTTCACAATTCAAGGTCTTCAACTAAGCATTCCTGTCGAAAATAAAGCGCCAAAAAAAACATTGTGGAACTTGACAAAAATTCAAATAATTCTTAGCGGTATTATCATAGCGCTTTCTATTGTATTGATAAAAGCGATTATAACAGATTCCTATTACATCAATTTTGGATCCAATCTGAGGTTTGGTTACCGGTATGACAATAATATGCTCCCATATAAAGCTTCACTTTATTTGCGGGGCAATCATTTGGAAGGAAAGATCCTCAATAATGTCAATTTTGGCGGATTTCTTATGTACATGCTTCCACAAAAAGTATCGATCGATGGAAGACTTGAAGTCATGGGTGAAGAATTCTATAGCAAATATTCATTCCTTTGGAATACTGTCAATAAAAGTCAGATTCTCAAGAAATATCAACCTGAAATTGTTATATTCCCTTACCAGGATGAATTTCTATGGATACATTATTTTAAGAAAGATACTACTTGGCGGTTACTGTATTTTGATGAGATAGCTGCCATTTATGTGAAGAAAGGATATGCAGATTCTATCCCTCCTTTTTCTTATACGGCGCAGTTAAGTCAGTATAAAAAAATTGGCTCGATACAGATCGATAGTATCTTAAGGCGTAACTATTTACATATTCCTCAAATATTCAGATTGACAAGACGATATTTTCCCCAAAAGGAATTGGGACTATCCACCTTTTGTTACTATGATGATAGTTACAGCAAGGCAATTCAGATTGGTCTCAATGGTTTATTGAAAAGCACGGAATTATGTCCTGAAATATACTATAATTTAGGGCTATATTTTTTTGAAAACAAGGAATTTGAGAGATCTGCTTATTGTTTTCAGCGATACCTTGAAACGAACTTCGATGCGCTTGCACGTGAGAGATTAGAATTAATTCGATCGGGAAAAGTTCGAAAATGATGTATTGAATCTTATTGAGAGACTTATTCTCGATGTTTGTAGATGTATCGATGAGAGCCGTTTTTTTACTGTTCGTTTGTATTGCCAATCTCCGAACCTTGACGTACCTTATAATTTCAATATGCCTGATCTATCGTTCCTATTTTCGCAATATGGGCGCGTTGTTGATCTGTTGCCTGAGATGGTATTAATTCTGGATGGTGAAAGCAGAATTCTTGATACCAATAAAACAGCAGCAGATGAGCTTGGAGTCGTTGCTCAGCCTTACCGTCCGAAGTATATCTTCGACATAATCCCGGAAGACGAACGAGCTGTCTTCAGAAAGGTGCTCCCATTTTCCAACCAAATGAATCTTGAGACAAAGTTTTACAAACGCGACGGATCAATTATTGATGTAACGGGCCTGGTGCGCCTGTTGCGGTTGGGCAGGGAAAAATATTGGATTCTTTTCCTTCGTGATATCACAGAGGAAAAACGCAAGGAGCTGGACCTTTTGCGTTTCTCCAACGTTATTCATAATACAATCAATCCCATACAGATTACAGATGCCAATGGAATGATGGTGTATGTTAATCCGGGATTTGAAAAAGTGAGCGGATATTCCAGTATAGAACTGATTGGAAAGAATCCGAAAATTCTCAGCAGCGGAAAACACGGTAAAGGATTCTGGTCTGAAGTTTGGAAGCAGATTATCTCCGGGAAAGTCTGGGTTGGAAGAGTTGAAAACCGTCGAAAGGACGGGGAACCTTTCTTTACAGAATTAGTTATTTCCCCCATTGTTGATTCACATGGTGTTATCGCGGGCTATCTTGGAGCTCATCGGGATATCACGGAACAAATCATTCTCGAGCAGCAGCTTGTCAGATCACAGCGAATGGAAAGTATCGGTACGCTTGCTGCCGGCATTGCCCATGAAGTTGGTAATCCCTTAACTGCTATCTCATCACTCGTGCAGGTTATTCAACGGACAAGTACGGACGGATTTGCCAAAGAGAAATTAGATCTCATCAATAGTCAGATTAATCGTATCGCACGAATTATTCGTGATCTTGTAGATTTCTCCCGTCCGTCCACGCACGTGGTAAAACCGGCCGGTATCAACCGCATTATCAAAGAAGCGCTGAATATTGTTCAATATGGAAAGAAAGTAAAAGACATTACATTTACACTAGAGCTTGATGAACAGCTTCCGGAAATTGCTGTAGTACCGGATCAGATTGTTCAGGTTTTTATCAATATTCTGATGAATGCGGTCGATTCGCTGGACGGCCGTCATGGTGTCATTACAGTGCTTAGTCGAAAGAATGAACAAAAAATCGAAGTGATTATTAAGGATACCGGAAAAGGAATTGAATCTTCAGCATTAGAAAAAATCTTTGAGCCTTTTTATACAACAAAAACCACGGGTCAAGGTACAGGACTGGGATTGTGGGTAAGTTACGGTATTGTTAAAAGTTTCGGCGGCGATATCTTTGTTGAAAGCATTCCGGAACAGGGAAGCATATTCACATTGTCTTTTCCAATAAAAGGTGCATGATGGCGCAGCGTATTTTAGTCGTTGACGACGAACAAATAATCCGTGAGTCTCTTTCCTTTATTTTAAAAAAGGAAGGGTATAACGTTGAAGAAGCGGGAAACGGTAAGGACGCAATGGCGAAACATGAATCGAATACATTCGATATCATTATCACGGATATCGAAATGCCTGAGATGAAAGGCGTTGATCTGCTCAAGCAGATCCGACAGCGGACGCCGCAGACACTGGTCGTTATAATTACGGCATTTGGTTCCGTCGAAACTGCAGTGCAGGCGTTACGTGAAGGTGCTGCGGATTATATTTTAAAACCGATCAACTTTGACGATCTTTTATATCGCGTTAAAAAACTGTGCGACTATCATGCGCTGGTGATTGAGAATTCGCTGCTACGTCAAGAACTTCAGCGTACGTATGACTTCGAACATATTATAGGGCAGAGTATGTCAATGAAAAAAGTGTTTAAAGTTATTAAGCGTGTTGCTTCCAGCGAGGGTACAGTATTGGTCACCGGCAAGAGCGGTACAGGGAAAGAACTTGTTGCGCGAGCTATTCATTATAATAGTCCGCGCCGTGAAAAACGCTTTGTGCCGATCAACTGCGGTGCCATCGTTGACACATTATTTGAAAGTGAACTCTTCGGCCATAAAAGAGGATCCTTCACCGGTGCTACTGTAGACAAAGAAGGATTATTGAAAGTTGCCGACGGCGGAACTGTATTTCTTGATGAAGTGAGTGAGATTCCCATTCAACTTCAGGTGAAGCTTTTGCGTGCTCTGGAACAGAAGGAAATTACGCCTGTTGGTATGACAGATCCAATAAATATAGATGTGCGCATTATTGCCGCAACGAATAGAGATTTACGAAAAGAAGTGGAAAACGGCAAGTTTCGCGACGACTTATACTATCGATTGAATGTAGTCGAAATTGATTTGCCATCGCTCAAGGAAAGGCCGGAAGATATTCCGGTGCTCGCACATCATTTTCTTGAAACATTCAAAAAACAAATGAGCAAACCAATTCAGGGTTTCGCCAACGATGCAATGCGCGCCTTACTCCAGTATCAATGGAAAGGCGAGGTCAGGGAGCTGGAAAATGTCATTGAACGATCCGTCATCTTTTGCGACGGGGATTTTATTAAAATTGACCATCTTCCGGAATACATGAGGCCTGTAGAAGACATTTCCAGCGTTTCTTCCGGTCACGGATCGTTGAAGAATGCAGTTAGAAGCTTTGAAAGGCAGTTTATTCAGCAAACACTTGCTACGTATGGACAAAATAAAGAGGTCGTGGCTAAGGTCTTAGGTGTCAGTCTTTCTTCGCTTTATCGTAAAATAGAAGAGCTGCAGATTCATACCCGTTAAACCGGATACAAGGTTCGAGCTTTATGTGTTTTCAGGTTGGAAATATTAAGTTTATTCGGCAGTAATGCCTTCTAATTTGTAGGAAATCCATAGAGAATGGTTTCCCAAAACCGGCAAACTTTGAATAGTAAAAAGCTCAGGATATATGGAATCATTCATAAATTTAAAGGAATTTATCATGTTGAAATTGGCACATTCCTTGAGAATAACATTCCAAACGAATGGTTGTTCAATACTTATTGAGAAATTCATATGAAGCTGCATTGGTGGATTGCAGGAGTTGTTTTCGTGGTAGCAAGCGGTGTGATTGTTTTGAAATGTTATACAGAGAGCAAAGAAAAGTTTTTTTGCTCTGTTGATAATAGTAATAAAATGAATTACACTAAATCTCAGGCGGATCTTTATGGATCAGATTTTGAATGCACAGAATTTATAATTTAATTCCGGTCGGTATGTAGATAAGGAGAAAAAGAGAATATATGCCCAACCATATTGTTTCTGATATAAGTGACAGGAAGCAGCTGTCGTGCAGTGCTGCAGTCATTAAAAAGCGTGTGCTTGTTTTCAGTCCTGATGCGGATCTATCACAGTTTCTCTTATTGAACCTTGAGGATAGATTCCAGATTATTCGTGAACACTGTTTAGAACGGTTTGAACAGGCGATCAAAGAAATTTCACCGGATCTTGTTCTCATAGACCTTTTTACATACTCAATCGATATCGTAAAGCAACTTGACATCGTACGCCGAACAGCGGCTACGATTCCTGTTATTGCGCTGCGTGCATATTTGTCTCTTACACCGGAGATAAATAAATCCATCGACGATCTCGCTGATATTATCTTTTATAAACCGGTTGATGGTGAATTAATTACACAAACTATTGAGGACCTATTAAAACAGTATCATCAAGATAATAAAATAAAAATTTAGTGTTTGCAGATTTGAACTTGTGGTAATTATAATTCATATTATAGGATCACACAGCAATCATGTAGGTGCCCTGTGAAGATTTTCATATTTGAACGTGCCGAACTTGATAATCTAATTGTGACTCTTAAACGTCGGGGATTTAAAGTTATTGGCCCGACTGTTAACGATAGCGCAATTATTTACGATGAACTTACCGATGCCAAAGACCTTCCTAATGGTTGGACAGATGAACAAACCAACGGTACATATCGTTTGAAACGAAGAGATGATGATGCCGTGTTTGCCTGGACTGTCGGTCCGCAATCATGGAAGAAATTTCTCTTCCCGCCGATCCAGAAGTTGTTTGCCACGCATAAAAGTACAAAAGGCCTTGATTTGCAGAATTTAAAGAAACAGGCACCGGAAGAATCTCAACCTATTAAATATGCTTTCATTGGAGTCCGATCATGTGAGTTAAATGCTATTACTATTCAGGATAAAGTGTTTCTTGGCGGTCCATATGTTGATCCTCTCTATCAGAAAAAACGTACAGGTATATTTATTGTCGCGGTAAACTGCAGTCAGGCCGGCGGAACCTGCTTTTGTGAATCGATGAATACCGGACCAAAAGCAACAGCCGGATTCGATCTTGCGTTGACGGAAGTATTAAACAATAAGAATCATTACTTTATCGCGGAAGCCGGAACGGCATTAGGGGAAGATATTCTTAAAAGCATTAAATGCACAAAGGCAACAGAGGAGGATATTGCTACAGCCAAAAAAATTACAGAGCAGACTAAAACTCAAATTCGCCGCTCGGTTGATACCACCGATCTGAAAAATATTCTTTATCAAAATTCTGAGCACCCGCGCTGGGAACGAACCGCAGCGCTTTGTCTTACCTGCGCTAATTGTACAATGGTTTGTCCGACGTGTTTCTGCGCCACTGTGGAAGATGTAACCGATCTTGGAGGAAAACAAGCGGATCGCATACGTAAGTGGGATTCATGTTTCACACTGGACTTTTCATATATTCATGGCGGAAGTGTCCGCACGTCTGCAAAATCACGCTATCGCCAATGGGTAACACACAAATTTGCATCATGGGTAGACCAGTTTGGTACGTTCGGCTGTGTCGGGTGCGGGCGATGTATTACTTGGTGTCCGGTCGGTATAGATATTACAGAAGAAGTTCGGGCAATTCGTGAAAATCAACCATAATTGAGTTAACGCCGATGAAGGGAAAGAAAAATGGAAGACCTTAAAAAGATTCTTACAGAACACACATTCTTCAAAGGACTAAATGAAGAATATTCTTCACTCATTGTCGGTTGTGCCTCGAATGTCCGGATCGATGCCGGTAAGATGATCCATAGAGAAGGTGAAGAAGCAAATCACTTCTACCTTATACGTTCGGGAAAGGTAACACTCCAGTTGATGACGCCTAATAAAGGACCTCTCATCATTGAAACATTGGGTGAAGGAGATATTCTCGGCTGGTCGTGGCTTGTACCGCCTTATACATGGCACTTTGATGCAAAGGCATTGGAACTTACACGTATGATTGCTCTTGATGGAAAGTGCTTGCGTAATAAATGTGAAAACGATCATAATCTCGGGTACGAATTACTAAAACGATTTGCGGACATTATAACAAAACGATTGGAATCCACACGTTTACAATTATTGGATATCTATGGCGACCGCTCCTGACTTACAATCTCTTAAAGTTGACTATAAACGGAATCCGATGCTTCCGTGGCCGTTTCAAATTCGGCGCGTGAAACACGAAACGGAAGATACCTTTACTCTTGAATTACAGCCGCAGGGCGATTTGGAAGAGTTTACCTTTTTGCCCGGACAATTTAATATGGTTTATGCATTCGGCGTCGGAGAAATTCCAATCTCTATCAGCGGCGATCCGGCTAATCTGCGGACACTCGTTCATACTACACGAGCAGTAGGTTCAGTGACGAAAGCAATGGATAAAATGCGGCGGGGAGATATTCTCGGTATTCGCGGACCGTACGGAACACCTTGGCCTATAGATCAAGCGAACGGTAAGGATGTTGTATTCGTGGCCGGCGGTATCGGTCTTGCTCCTCTCCGGCCGGCGCTTTACGAAGTTGTAACGCACCGTGAGCGGTATGGAAAAGTAGTGCTCTTATATGGAACGCGAACCCCCACGGATGTTCTTTTCAGGCAGGAACTTGAACACTGGCGTGCACGATTCGATCTTGAAATCTATGTTACAGTTGACCGTGCAATGAGCGGTTGGCGTGGAAATGTCGGTGTCGTTACGAATCTCATTCCCCGGGCTCCGTTTGATCCGCGCGACACTATGGCTTTTGTCTGCGGCCCGGAAGTGATGATGCGTTTTACAACAATGGAACTGCACAAACGCGGTGTCGATAATGAGAATATTTTTGTTTCGATGGAACGCAATATGAAATGTGCTATCGGTTTGTGCGGACACTGCCAGTTTGGTTCGGTCTTTGTCTGTAAAGACGGCCCGGTGTTCCAATATAGTCAAATTAAAGATATGCTAGTGAAATGGGAAATATAACTTCTTAGACAGAAGGAAGAATATTCGGATGGCAAAAAAGAACACTATAGCTGTAAAAGAAGCGGCAAAAAAGAAAATCCGGAAACCAAAGCTTGCCGTCTGGAAATTCTCTTCCTGTGACGGCTGTCAGTTGAGTTTGCTTGATTGCGAAGATGAACTTTTAACTATAACTGAGTATATCGATATAGCAAACTTTCCGGAAGCATCTCGTATGGTTATGAAAGGGCCGTACGATATCTCGCTGGTAGAAGGTTCCATTACAACGCCACATGATGCAGAACGTATTCATCAGGTGCGCCGTCAATCGAAAATTCTTATCGCTATTGGCGCATGTGCAACTGCGGGAGGAATTCAGGCACTCCGCAACTTCAAAGACGTGAAGCAATTCATTGAGGCGGTTTATGCCAATCCTAAATTCATTGAGACATTGAACAAATCTACTCCGATAGCGGACCACGTATTCGTCGATTTTGAATTACGCGGCTGTCCGATCAGCAAACATCAATTAGTGGAAGTCATCAATGCATATCTCAACGGTCGGAAACCAAACATACCTTCGTATTCAGTATGTATTGAATGTAAGCGGCGTGGTATTACTTGTGGTCTTGTAGCGCATGGTCCGACTTGTCTTGGCCCGGTAACACAGGCGGGTTGTGATGCCTTATGCCCGTCATACCACCGCGGCTGCTTCGGTTGTTTCGGTCCAAAGGAAACGCCGAACACTTCAGCGCTATGTACATACTGGAAAACGCTTGGAGTAAAGGACGACGAATTAGTGCGTCTGTTCCGTGGATTTAATGCTTATGCCGAGGCATTCCGAAAAGAGAGTGAAGCGCATGAAAAGTAAAACAATAAAAGTCGATTACCTTGCCCGTGTTGAAGGTGAAGGCGGACTGCTTGTAAAAATCAGCGGCAAGAAAGTCACAGATGTAAAATTCAACATCTTTGAGCCCCCCCGATTCTTTGAAGCATTCCTTCGTGGAAGATTATACAGCGAAGCGCCGGATATTACAGCGCGCATTTGCGGTATTTGCCCGGTGGCGTATCAAATGAGTTCCGTGCATGCTATGGAGCATATATTTGGAGTTTCGGTGGACGGGCAGCTTCGCGCGCTTCGTCGTTTGCTGTATTGCGGTGAGTGGATCGAAAGTCATGCTCTTCATGTCTTTATGCTGCATGCGCCTGATTTTCTCGGCTATGCCGATGCGATCCAGATGGCGAAAGATCATGGCCATGTTGTCCAAATGGCGTTGAAACTTAAGAAGATTGGAAATGATATAGTAAATCTGATTGGCGGCAGAGAGATTCACCCGATAAATGTTCGTGTAGGCGGTTTCTACAGACTCCCGACGAAAAAGGAAGTTGAAATGCTGGTTGAACGGTTGAAATGGGCGGTTGATGCTTCCATACAGGCGGTGAAGTTTTTAACAAAATTGCCGTTTCCTGATTTTGAACGTCCGTACGAATATGTTGCCCTCCGCCATGAGCGGGAATATCCTTTTAATGAAGGCCGGCTTGTCTCTAATAAAGGATTGAATATCGATATCCAGGAATATGAAAACCATTTTATGGAAGAACATGTCTCGCATTCCAGTGCCCTCCATTCAATATTAAAAGAACGCGGCGCGTACTTTGCGGGACCACTGGCGCGCTACAATTTGAATTTTGACAGACTGACTCCCACAGCACAGGATGCTGCTAAATCAGCAGGTATCGGGAAGGGAACTAATAATCCATTTAAGAGTATTATTGTTCGTACAGTTGAAATACTCTATGCATGTGAAGAAGCACTCCGTATTATTAAAGAATACAGGATGCCGGAGAAAGCAGTAGTGGATTTCGAACCGAAGCCTGGTATTGGCTGTGGCTGTACTGAAGCTCCGCGCGGTATCCTTTATCATCGCTATCGTTTAGATGAGCAGGGAATCATTCTTGATGCGAAGATCATTCCGCCGACATCACAGAACCAGAAAACGATAGAACAGGATTTGCGCGAGTATATCCCGTCGCGCCTTAACCTCTCGCAGGAAAAACTAACGTGGCAGTGCGAGCAGGCAATCCGGAATTATGATCCTTGTATATCATGTTCGGCTCATTTTTTAAAGATAAAAATAGTACATGAGTGATATATACGGGTCAGAATGCACTTCAATATTTATTCAATAGGTATATATTTCTCTCAGTAATGCAATTACGTTGCTAATAATTCAGATGCAAAGGCAGTATTAAACGCTTCAAGTACACATTCATTGTTTAATGGAGGCGACCTGTGGCTAAGCTTGGTGATATGATTGGTTATTTAAAGAAAAGCGGCTTGCGCTATGAAGTGATAGAACACGCTCCTGCATTTACAGCACACGAGACTGCGGTTAAGTCGCATGTGCCGGATAAAGATTTAGCGAAGACACTGATCGTTCAGACTGATAATAAATACTGCATGGTTGTCATGCCTGCTGATCGCCGTTTGGATGAAAACTTGTTGTGTAAAGCAATAAAAGCAAAGCAATTACACCTTGCGCAAGAGGAAGACTTAAAACCGCTTTTCCCGGATTGTGAGCTGGGTGCAATGCCGCCATTTGGCAATTTATATGCTCTTCCAGTGTACATAGAAAAGTCACTGACAAATGATGATGAAATTGTATTTAATGCTTGCTCCCATACTAAATCAATTCGTCTGAAGATGAACGATTATCTGCAGCTTGTGAAACCGGTAATTGCGGAATTCACGCGGCCAACGTTTGATACAAAAAAATAGTAATGATTAAAAATAATCCAATAAGGATTCTTATTGTCGGCATCGGCAATGAATACCGTAGCGATGATGCCGCAGGATTAATGATAGCACGGACGATTCGAGATAAACAACTTCCGTTCATTGCTGTTAAGGAAGAATTCGGTGAAGGTGCCTCATTAATGGAAGTATGGCAAGGATTCCAGAATGTCATTCTGGTAGATGCAGTTTCATCAGGAGCGGTGCCCGGCACGATTTTTAGAATAAACGTGAGGAAAGAAGCCGTGCCTGTTAATTTCTTTAATTATTCAACACACGCATTCAGTGTTGCAGAGGCGATTGAATTGGCGCGTGTGATGAATTTGCTGCCGCTTAACTTCATTATTTATGGAATTGAGGGTAAGAATTTTACTGCAGGAACAACTATCTCGACTGATGTAATAAAGGCTGCGAAGCAGGTAGTCAAACAGATTGTAACAGATGCCGGAAGAGTAACAGGATAGACGAAGGACTATCTCCTGCCCTGTATAATTGTGTATTAATTATACGATGTATCATGCGAGATTCTTTATTTAACTGAGGAAAAACACATGCAGCTTCCAATTCCCACAAACGTTCATACAAGCAAATCTCATAAAGTTGAGAATATGAAGAAAGTAGTCCGGCGTATCAAGTTCACCATCTCCCGCGACGATCCCTGCAACGCATGCGCCACGCATTCACTGCCGGGTGAAATGCCTTTGCTTATACATATTAGAGATGAACGCGGAAATTTGATTCAAGAACTAAAACGATAGCAAAGACTTTGTGTGTCATTGCGAGAAACACAAATAACGAATTGATTTTTGTGACGAAGTAATCTGATAAATAAAGACAAAGAGGAGCTTGTTTCACTGAAAATTATTCGCAATAGCTGTGATGGAGTCAGGAGTGAGCAATACTTCGATTATTATCCTTATTGTCGGCACTATCGCTAATTTATTTTTTGCCTGGAAATTCTCAATTAAAGCAAAACACCCTCACGGTGTACCGCGATTCTTTGCATTTGAGAGTATTCTTATATTGTTGCTTCTGAACGTTCCGGTCTGGATAGATGAACCTTTTGCCTGGAACCAGCTCATATCCTGGGTCCTTTTAATTCTTTCTCTTGTATTTGCCGTATTGGGTTTTCTTCTTTTGCATATTGTCGGTAAACCGCAGGGCGATCTCGAGAACACTTCAAAGCTTGTTACAGTCGGGCTCTACAAATATATTCGTCATCCGTTATATGCATCGCTTTTACTTTTAGGAACCGACATATTTTTTAAAGATATTTCAATAACTACTACTATTTTTGCTATCGCTAATGCTGTTGCATTAACTGCCACTGCGAAGCGGGAAGAAAAAGAAATGATAAATAAATTTATCGATGAATATGTTGTTTATATGCAAAAGACCCGTATGTTCATACCGTTTGTGATTTGAAACAGGAGAATGCCATGAAAAAAGAATTCGAACTCCTTTTATCAACGCTAATATCGATAACGACATTGATATCTGCTCAACCGATACAGCGTGATACTGCAGAATTTATTGAGAAAAGAAATGGATTCTTTGATTCTGTTAAAACTTCACTGGATGCATTTTATAAGAAAGACGGCACAGGCAAGAAAGGGATCGTTGTAGATTTTGAGTCGTTCAATCCTCCTAATTCGAAAGACGAATTTAAATCATATTGGCATAATCAGCCTATATCACAAGCTGTATCAGGTATGTGCTGGTGTTTTTCAACAACTTCATTTTTTGAATCAGAGATTTATAGAATAAGTAAACGTGAAATAAAATTATCGGAGTTGTTTACGGTTTACTGGGAATATGTAGAAAAAGCACGCGGGTATATCCAGTCGCGCGGAAAGCAGGAGTTTGGCGAAGGTTCCGAGTCAGATGCAGTAATACGAATTTGGAAGAATCATGGAATTGTCCCTGCATCCGCTTATACAGGCTTATTGAACGGTCAGCCGTTTCATGATCACAGGAAAATGTTCGCGGAACTCAAAATGTATTTGGAATCGGTTAAAGCATCTAATGCCTGGGATGTGGATGCTGTAGAGCGGGTGGTGAAAAATATCCTTAATAAATTTATCGGCACGCCTCCGAAAAAGGTTGTTATTAATGGGAAAGAAATGACTCCTCAGGAGTACCTTCAAAAAGTAGTAAGACTTGATCTCGGCGAATATGTCGAGCTTGTGTCATTGGCCGACCGGCGGTATTATCAATGGACGGAGTATGATGTCCCCGATAACTGGTGGCATAGCAAAGCGTACTTCAATGTTCCTTTAAATGATTTTATGTTGGCTGTAAAAAATGCAATTCGTGCAGGTTATACAATGGCTTTAGGTGGAGATGTTACAGAACCCGGTATTTATGGTCATGCAGGTATAGCTGTTATACCTACATTTGATATTCCTGAACAGTACATTGATGAATCATCAAGAATATTCCGTTTCAAGAATGGAACAACAGGAGACGATCATGGTATTCATATGGTCGGATATTTGGAAAAAGACGGAAAAGACTGGTATTTGATAAAGGATTCCGGATCGGGATCGAGAAATAATTCTCATCGGGGATATTATTTTTTCCATGAAGATTTTGTGAAACTCAAAATGCTTGGCGTTATGCTGCATAAAAGCGCTATGAAGGGAATTACTTCCAAGATGAAATAAAGCTTTCGAACATGCCGGCTGTTGCTGAACGAGAGATCGTCAGCAAATTCTTGGCAGTTGTTCGCCTGAAAGCATATCTACAATACGCGAACCGCCGATCCGGGTTTTCATAGTTACAGTACCAGGATGATCTGCAGTTAATTCACCGATAATAACGGAATCTTTTCCCAGAGGATGTGATTGCATAGCTGCCAATACTTTCTCCGCTTTAGATGCAGGAATAATAGCTATAAGTTTGCCCTCGTTGGCAACGTAAAGCGGATCAAAACCGAGTATCTCACATGCGCCGCGAACCTGTTCGCTCACTTGAATTTGCTCTTCTCTAATGGATATTCCAACCTGCGCACTTTCAGCGATTTCATTTAGTGCAGATGCAACACCGCCCCGAGTGGGATCACGCAGAACGTGAATATCTTTACTTGCAGCAAGCATAACCTCTACCAATCCATTCAATGATGTGCAGTCGCTTTCTATTTGTGTCTCGAACTCTAATCCTTCCCGTACAGATATGATAGCAATACCATGCTCGGCAATCGATCCGCTTAGAATGATTTTATCGCCCGGCTTTGCCCGTTTGGGATCGATTTGTACTCCATCGGGAATTATACCAATTCCCGATGTATTGATAAATAGTTTATCTCCTTTGCCGCGGTCTACGACTTTAGTATCGCCGGTTACGAGCTGTATTCCGGCTGTTTCCGCTGCTTTTTTCATTGAAAGCACAACACGCCATAAATCTTCCATCGGCAATCCTTCTTCAATAATGAAAGAAGAAGAAAGATACAACGGACGTGCGCCGCACATGGCAATATCATTCACTGTACCATTGACGGCAAGAGTACCAATATCGCCGCCTGGAAAGAATATGGGATTGATAACGTATGAATCGGTCGAGAAGGCGCATCGTGTACCGTCCAGGGTGAACATTGCACCGTCATGCAGCGTATTAAGAAGACTGTTTTTAAATTGCGATATAAATACTTCCTGGATCATCTGGTGAGAAAGTTTACCGCCGCCGCCGTGTGCCAGTAGAACATTTTTATAATCCGTCAGTGGTAACGGGCATGCAAAACCGCTATTCAGGCTCTTTATGTCTTTATTCATCGGTATGTATTTCTCGCAGGAAGATGTATCATTTCGTATTTTTTGTACAAACCATTTAAGTAATAAAAATATTCTTATTTCGTGTCCAAAGCTTTTCTAATTTTTAAAAGAACTTCTTCTATAACATATGGTTTTTGGATAAAACTCTTTACACCTGCATTTTCCAACGCAGCTTTTACTGCAGGCTCAAAGAATCCGCTCGCAAAGATAATTTTTACTTTGGGATTGATTCCTTTTAATTTTTCGAATTCTGACACTCCTGTAAGTTTCGGCAGTCCCATATCGCTTATAACAAGCTCGATTTCATTTGCGTGCTGTTGATACAATTGTACGGCTTCTTCTCCATCTTTTGCAGTTAGTACGGTGTATCCATTTGTTTCGAGAAGAATTTGTACCATATCAAGAAGAAGAGTCTCGTCTTCAACCAGGAGAATTGTTTCATTCCCGCCGGAAATCTGTTCAGCCACTTGTTCTTGAGATTCAAGTGCGGTACTGCTTTCTTGAGGTACAGGGAAATAAAGAGTGAATGTCGTTCCGCGTTTTAGAGAACTTTCGACATTAACGAAACCATGATGTGCCTGTACGATACCGTAAACAACAGACAGTCCTAATCCTGTCCCCTTGCCTTTCTCTTTTGTTGTAAAGAACGGATCGAAGATCTGACTGCGAATTGTGTCATCCATTCCCAATCCGTTATCGGAAACACTTAAGCTTACATACCATTGATTGGATGCAGAGTTAAATTGCCCTCTCAATTTAGCGCCTGTTACTTTTTTTATTGCAATGGATATTTCTCCGCCTTGAGGCATCGCATCCCGTGCATTGACGCATAAATTGAGAAGTGCCTGATGTATTTGTGTATGGTCCGCCTTGATATACGGGATATGTTCTTCAATTGTCGTGCTGAAGGTGATGATTTTAGGAAAAGTCTGCTGCAGCATCGATACCAATTCCTTTATAAGATCGGCAACGCTAAGCGGCTCGAATGAAATATCGGTTTTACGGGCGAATGTAAGAATTTGACGAACAAGCCCTGCGCCGCGATCTACGGCCTGTCTTATGGCGGTTACTCCATCGGTGAATTTTTTAGGATTATCTTTGATTGAGTGAAGTAGAGAGGAATAGCCCAGGATAATTGCAAGGATGTTATTAAAATCGTGAGCTATTCCGCCTGCCATTGTGCCAATGCTTAAAAGCTTCTGTGATTGTATTAAATCCTGCTGAAGCTTCTTTTGTTCTGTGATATCCTGGAAAACTTCGAGGATTGCTTTTTTCCCTTCATACATCATTCCAACGTGACTGATTTGGAAGATTTTTCCGTTGAAAATTCCCTTGGATTCGATCGTCTCCGGTTTGCCGAACGTAATTCCCTTCCGCAACGGGCAATCTGTACATTGCTGTTTATCATCTTTATATGCTGTCCAGCAGCAGGAATTGACGGCATCGGTTTTGAGCGTATCTTTCATAGCCTTGCTCATAAAGAGAATTTTTCCTTCTTCATCGACAATATCCATGCCGAATGGCATTGTTTGGATAAGCAATTCATTGAAAGCGTGAGTTTGACGCAGTGCTTCTTGTGCCAGGCGGTGCTGTGTGAGATCAGTGAAAAAGACGAGAGTATCCTCGCCAATTGATGTGGATGTAGATTCGATGTACTTGGTAGAACCATTCTCACATGTTATAATAGATTCCAGCGGCTCACCGATACCGCCTTTGTGCTGTGCATCTGCAATATTCTTGATCCATTTTATTTCGATCTGATGACGGTATTCATCAACCGGATATGCACGCTGCCACCATGCATCCATCGAAAAAATATCTTCTTTATCATATCCGAAAAGTTTTGCAAACCTGCCGCTGACATACTCGAGTTTCTTTGAGGGCCCCGAAAAAACAGCAATAGCGACAGGAGAGGATTCAACTAGCATTTTAAAGAGAGATTCACTTTGACGCAGATCGTCCTCTATCCGCATGCGTTCGGTAATATCACGGCCCACGCCAATCAGACCGATGATTTGATCTTTCTCATTCCGTAACGGCAGCTTAGATGTAAGCAGCCATCGCTTATTGCCTTCTGCGTCGAGTACATACTCTTCTCTATTAAGAATCGGTTTTCCAGTCTGTAGAACCGATTGATCGTCGGCAAAGAATCCAGCTGCTATCTCCTTCGGATAAAGTTCAAAATCATCCTTGCCTAAAACTTCGGACTCTGATTTATAACCTGTATTGCGTACATCTGCCGGGTTAGCAATGGTCTTGCGGCATGTAGTGTCTTTGACATAAATTCCATCGGGCAGGTTATCAATTAATGTCCTGAGAAGGTTGCGCTCGCGCTGGATTGCCTCTTCTACCTTTATACGTTCAGTGATGTCTCTTGAATAAATTGCGATTCTTGTTACGTTCCCCCGTGCATCAGTGATGGGATACATTGAGTTCTCAAAATGCATTTTAGATCTGACATCTTCAAAATTAACCGGTTTGCGTGTGTTAAGAACTTGATTGAAGAATGTCTTTCTTGGTTCTTCTATTTCAGGTGAGAATAAGTTATCAACACAAACACCGATTAACTCAACAATACTTTTTTCAAGTCTTTGTGCGCCGGCTTCGTTCACAGCGATGATTCTCCGGTCAGTATCTAATAGATATGCTGCATCTTTAGATGCATTCAGAAGTGCGTGTGCTGTCTCTTCACTCTCGCGCAGGGCTTCATCTGACTGCTTTTGCATAGTCACATCTTCAATTAGGCCGTCATATGCAATTAGAGTTCCCTTGTTGTCCCGTTTTAATACAGGTGTATTTTTTATCCAATGTATAGAACCGTTTTTATGAACGATGCGGTGCTCGAGAGGCAGTACATTATTTCCGGCAAGAATTTTTTCTGTAAGATCTGTTACAATTTGTTTGTCATCTTCATAGATCATTCGGTACCACAGTTCCGGGTCGGCTGCATATTCCTCCGCCGTATAACCGGTTACAGACACGCATGCCGGAGCATGAGACGTCGAAACAGGATGTCCGGATTCGAGTTTCACGGAATAAATATAATCTGTTACTGATCCTACCAATCGCCGAAAACGCTCTTCACTAAGACGCAGCGCCTCTTCTGCCAGTTTGCGATCGGTAATATCTATGACAATTCCACTCAGGCCTATCGGTTTATTCTCCTGCATAATTCTATTTGCATAGAGAATTACCGGGAACGTGCCGCCGTCTTTCTTGGTCGCTAAATATTCCTGGAGTCCTATTTCTTCTCCCTTAATGCGCATTTGCATATTTTTTAATGCTCTATCTCTGTCTTGCGGGGCAATTATTTGAATAGCATTCAGGCTTCCGGCAAGATCTTCTTCCGTATAACCGAAAGTTTTAAATCCCTGACGGTTGACAAATGTTAAATTCCCCTTTTCATCCATTTCGAAAATAGTCTGAGGCAGTAAATCGGACAAATTTTTGAATCTTTCTTCACTTTTACGTATTTCTTCAACTGCTTGTTTACGTTCGGTGATATCGAGCCCGAAAGAAACAGTTCCGACAATACGGCCCTGTTCATATATATCGCTATTACTCCAGACAATGTATCTTTCCCTTCCGTCTTTTGTGAGAATAGGATTCTCAAAACTCTTTGGCATTCCCCCTTTCATTAGACGGTCAAATTCATTCCATACTTCCGGATAACGGCTTTTGGGGACTAATACTTCAAACCAACTCTTGTCCTCTAATTCCTTTCGTGTATATCCTGTAATTTGTTCGGCTGCACGATTAAAAATTGTGACCTTACCTTCTGTATTTAATCCAACAACGATCGTATTTGCAGTCTGGATGAGGTTTTCTGCATATTCTTTTGCTGTCTGTAATACTTGTTCGTTCCGCTTTCGCTCGGTAATATCTCGGACGATGTTTTGGAAGAACTTCGCTCCTTCAATCTTGATAAATCGTGAACTGACCTCGACAGGAAATACAGTACCGTCTTTCCGCTGGTGCTCTGTTTCAAACATTAACCCGCCAAGATCTTCAACCTGTTTCATTTGGTTCTCGATCTGAGAGCGATTTTCCCGTGAGCGGAGATTACGGATATATAAATGAGATAACTCTTCTCGTGTGTAATCGTACATCCTGCATGCCCGATCATTGGCTTCAACAATCTTGCCATTCATATCGGTTAGTAGGATACTGTCATTTGCATACTTGATGATATAGTCGAAGTGCTTGAGAAGCGCTTGTCTTTCAAGCTCATCAGTATATCGCTCACGATAAAATTTGACACGCTGGTTCCGCCACCAAAAGCCGATAATGCCGCCTGCTGACAGGATGAGAAGCAGCATTACAATAATGATATTCCATGCTTGTGAATAAAGAGGCTCATAAATTTCTTCCTTGTCAACTTTTGCAATCATATACCATGGTGAATCATAAATATGCCTGATAGTTGCAAGGACCGGAATACCGCGATAATCATTTCCCTCTACGATTCCTCCGATACCGCGAACTGCCATCGCAGCAGGAAGCTGTTCGTTTGAAACAGGAAGGCGTGATGTCAATAACGTATTTCTTTTATGGCGCAGCTCATTTAAATAGACGACACTGTCTCCGTCTTGCTTAAGCAGCAGTGTTTCCGAAGTGCGGCTTGGTGTCGGCCATGTTTGGATAAATTGAAAGAGGACAGCCTGCGGATCGATACGCAGCATGATTACTCCGATAAGAGAGCTGTCAGATCGATATGGAGAAAAAAGAGGCACCATTAAATCCATATATGTAAAAGGTAAGGGCCCTGATTGATGCAAGTCGGAAAGGATAACTTTTCGTTGGCTAAGAACTTCTTTAAATAGCAATTGAGCTTGAGTGCCGATAGTATCGCCATAGGGTGATACTGCAAGCCGTATTCTTCCTTTTGCATCTAAAAGAATGGAAGATTCATATCCGGTTTTTAATTGAAAGGCTTTCATTACTGCAAGAAGCTCCTGCTTTCGCTCGCTTCTGCCCGGAGATCTCAAGAATGCTTCCACAGTTTTTAAGATAGGCGGATTATTCAGGAAGAGCCGGCCGTCGGCAATTCGCTCGCGCCGCCATTGAACGATTTGATTAACTTTTAAATCTGCGATGGCGGCGAGATAATTTTCTGCTTCCGATTTCAGCCGTCTCTGCTGCGTTTGATAGAAAAGAAAACCGGCGATGGGTATAAATATTACGAAGAATATAAACACACTGACGAGGAACCAGGGAATTGTCCGGCTGGATTGACGATTCTTCATATGCCGTATCCTTTCGTAAGGTTCAGAATTCTTCCATAATATAATTCATTATCTCGTTTTTAGCGATTCATTTTACCGTAATGAAAATAGGCTGCGCAGGCACCTTCGGAGGAAACCATAGGAGCGCCAAGCGGATGCTCCGGTGTGCATTGAGTGCCGAATGCAGGGCATTCAAGGGGTTTCTTGAGCCCCCGCAATACCTGCCCTGCAATACAGAGCGGCGACTCGTGTGTACGAATAGTTGCAACATCGAATATTTTTTCCGCATCGAATATGGCATATTCATTGCGCACACGGTAACCGCTTTTCGGTATTGTTCCTATGCCTCGCCAGGCTCGGTTGCTTACCTGAAATATTCTATGAATCAACTCCTGGGCAGGCCGGTTTCCTTCCTGCCTTACAGACCGCGAATATTGGTTCTCAACTATCGAAATGCCTTTTTCCAGCTGCTGCAGTGTCATGAGAATTCCTTGAAGAATGTCGACAGGCTCGAACCCGGTAACGACAATGGGAACGTGATATTTTGCAGCAAGCGGTATGTACTCTTCGTATCCCATAACAGTGCAGACATGTCCGGCGGCGAGAAAACCCTGTACGCGGTTTTCCGGCGAAGATAAAATAGCTTCCATTGCCGGCGGTACAATCACGTGTGAACATAGAATCGAATAATTTTTTAATCCAAGCTGTGATGCCTGCCATACGGACATGGCATTTGCAGGCGCCGTGGTCTCAAAACCGACGGCAAAGAATACATTTTTTTTATCTGGATTCTGCTTTGCCAGTTTTACCGCATCGAGCGGAGAATAAACGATACGAACGTCGCCGCCCTGCGCTTTAACGGTCAGCAAATCTTTTTCCGAACCCGGTACTCGCAGCATATCACCGAAAGATGTAAAGAGAACACCGGGCTGGGAAGCTATGGCAATCGCTTTATCGATTATTTCCAGTGGAGTAACGCAGACCGGGCAGCCCGGCCCATGAACTAATGTTAGCGACGATGGAAGCAGGTCGTCAATTCCGGATTTGACGATTGTGTGCGTCTGCCCGCCGCAAATTTCCATTATTGTCCATGGATGTGTACAAACAGTATGAATGCGTTTAATATATGCCGCGGCAGTTTTGCCGTTTCGAAATTCATCTATGAATCGCACAGTACCCCGTTGTTATTAAAATTTAAACAATGCATTGTCAAAAAAAAGGTTTAGATTTTATAGAACATCTATGCAGGACTAATCTCATCAGCTGTTGATTCCCCCATTTGTTCGAATAGTTTTAATGTCCCAAGCGCTTCAGATTCATCCATTGTGTTTATTGCAAAACCGACGTGAACAATCACATATTCACCGATTTTCACATCGGGCACGAACTCAAGACAGACTTCTTTCTTGACGCCGCCAAAACTCACTTTGCCCATCATCGGCGAGGCCGTCGTATCAATTTCTTCGACTTTTCCGGGAATTGCTAAACACATGAAAAACTCCTATCTATCTTCAATTTCCTCATTTCTAAATCAATCTTCAAGTCCTGTCTTCTTTCTGTGAACGGATAGCGGCAGATATCTGTCCCAATGCAATTCCCCCGTCATTCGGCGGAACCCGTTGATGCCAGTACGGCCGGAGTTTTTCTTCCTGCAGTCTCTTAACAGCCCGTTCCGTAAGATATCGATTTTGAAAACATCCGCCCGAAAGAACGATACGCGTCTGGCCGGACTTTTTTGCTATTGCAACGATTGTTTCAACAAGTGTATTGTGAAATTTCGCGGAGATGATCGAACGGTTAACATTATTCTTTATATCTGCAAGTATTCCCTCCAGAATTGACTGCCAGTCGATGGTTTTTATATTCTGTACATCATTGATTATAAAAGGATAATGTTCATCACTCACCACGTTCTGTATCGAGAACTCCAGCTCCATTGCTGCCTGGCCTTCGTAGTTCACTCTTTGCCGCAGTCCGATCAGCGAAGCGACGGCATCAAAAATTCTGCCGGCGCTCGTGGTAAAAGGAAAATTTACTTTCTTTGATAACATTTGATGGAGGAGCTCAAGTTCCGCTGATGTGAATGCCTGCAGTGTGGGCAGGTCCTGTCGGTGAAAAATATCATCACTGAAAAGCTCATACAGCATTCCCAGAGCTGTGCGGCGCGGCTCTTTTATGGCTTTTTCACCGCCAGGCAGTCCAAACTGACGAAAAGTCGCAACGCGCTCGAACGATGTCTTTTGAGCGAGTAAAAATTCACCGCCCCAAATCGTGCCATCGAGCCCATAGCCGGTACCGTCCCACGATACGCCGAGCACTTCACCTTCAAGCCGGTTTTCTAACATGCAGGAGGCAATGTGTGCATGATGGTGCTGAACTTCTAATAATGGAATACCGTTACTTCGGGCGAATTTTGAAGAAAGATAATCGGGATGAAGATCGCAGATAACTTGTTCCGGTTTGCAGTCATACATTGTCTGAAAGTCGGTAATGACATGGTGAAATGCATCGAGCGATTCTTTTGTTTCCAGATCGCCGATATGCTGTGAAATAAAAACATTTGAACCCGATGTAATTGCAATTGTATTCTTTAAATGCGCACCGACTGCTAGTAGGGACACAACATGTTTTGTCCCTACAGTGATTGGCAGCGGCGCATATCCGCGTGCACGGCGCATGACCAGCTCGCGTCCCATTATAATCCGCACAATGGAATCGTCTACGTGACGCATGATCGGACGGTTATGCACAAGAAATAAATCCGCAATTCCATTCAGCCGCCGGATTGCTTCATATTCGTCCGTGCAAATCGGTTCGTCGGATAGATTGCCGCTTGTTGCTACTACAGGAAATCCAAGTTGATCCATCAGAATATGATGAAGTGGTGAATATGGAAGCATGCACCCGAGATATGGATTGTTTGGAGCCACAGAAAAAGCAATTTCGAATTTCGGATTTTTGGTTTCGGATTGAATATTTATTCGTTCAATTAAAACAATGGGTGATTCCGGCGATGTCAATAGCCGTTCTTCTAAATCGTTGACTTTGCAAACCTGCTTAACCATTTTTAACGATGGAAACATTAACGCCAGTGGTTTTTCTTCACGGTGCTTGCGTTCGCGCAGGCGATTGACCGCTTCATTATTCCTCGCATCTACGATCAGATGAAATCCGCCGATGCCTTTTACGGCAACGATTTTTCCTGATTCAATCGCGCTTGATGTTTGCAATAAAGCAACGTTCCGTTCGGCTAATTCTTTTCCATTTTCATCCCAGAGTTGAAGCTGTGGCCCGCACTTGGGACATGCATTCGGTTGGGCATGAAAACGCCGATTCAGCGGATTTTCATATTCTGCCTTGCATTCGGGACACATCCCGAACTTTTTCATAGATGTGTTAGCACGATCGTACGGCAATGCCTCAATTATAGAAAAACGAGGCCCGCAATTCGTACAGTTTGTAAAGGGATAAAGATAACGGCGATTGGATGGGTCGAAAATTTCTTTTATGCAATCCGGACAGGTAGCGATATCAGGCAGTATGATGCTTGTTTTCAATCCGGCCGAAACGCTTTCGCGGATTTCAAATTTATTGAATCCGACCGGATCGAGGAACGAGAATTCCAGACTTTGGATAAATGCACGCGGCGGAATTTCATTCTGCATGCGAAGGAGAAACCGGTCGAGAATTTCTTTTATGCCTTCAACTTCAATAAAGACTCCTGCTGATGTATTGGATACCCAGCCGTTCACCTGCATTTCTGCGGCAAGTTTGTAGATAAACGGCCGGAATCCGACGCCCTGCACAGCTCCTCTGATTACAACTGCAAGCCGCTGATTTGCGGTGGTATTTTCCTGAGAGATCACGATAATTATCTTTTTATATATATAACGTACGAAACATTCGCTTTAATTTCATGTTTTAGGCAGCCTGGAGGTCGTGTAATTGCCTGGATTGAAGCTCCTATCAGCCATTTGAGGTTCTTTTGTAGGGGCGCAACACGTTGTGCCCGGACAGATAAGATTTTAAATGGAAAAGTCATTCCCGCGTGCGCGGGAATACAGAATAAAGGAAATTATAACCCTGGATACCAGCTTACGCTGGTATGACTTGTTCTCTGTTTTTGTCATTCTGGTGAACGCCGGAATCCAGAATAAAGGAAATCATAATCCTGGTGGGGTATAATCGCTACG
>CAZYAM010000011.1:34899-43792 GCA_964645575.1 uncultured Ignavibacteriaceae bacterium | reverse complement strand
CTATGGAAGCAATGAACGAAAAAGTCATCGAGAAGCTTAAAAGAAAGTATCCCGATGCTGTTTTAAAAGCAAACGAGTTTCGAGACGAACTAACCATTATTATCCCCAAAGAGCGGATCGTAGAAGTCTGCCGGTTTATGAAAGAGGATGATGAACTGGCATTCGATTTTCTTGCTGATCTCTGCGGTATCGATATGGATACTTCAGAAAACAGATTCGGTGTTATCTATAATCTCTATTCTCTGAAAAATAAACATCGAATCCGGCTGAAAACATTTGCCGAAGAGGAGCATCCAAAAGTGCCTACTGTTACAGGAATATGGGGAACAGCCAACTGGCATGAACGCGAGGCATACGATATGTTTGGAATCATATTCGAGGGACACCCTGACCTGCGCAGAATGTACATGCCGGAGGAGTTTGAATACCATCCGTTGCGAAAAGAATTCCCGTTAATGGGAATTCCGGGATCTTTAGATTTGCCGAAGAAATAGTATGAATCAGAAACCGGAAACCATAACGAGAAAAACCAAGATACTTGAAGCGCTTGAAAACGAGCACACCAGCGTCTCATTTAACGATCCACTTGAAAGTGAAATGATCCTGAATATGGGTCCGCAGCATCCTGCAACACATGGGGTATTGAGGCTGCTCCTTAAGCTCGATGGTGAAACGGTGCTTGCAACGGTTCCGGAGCTTGGTTACCTGCATCGCGGATATGAGAAGTTGGCGGAAAACTGTACCTATCATGAATTCATTCCTCACACAGATCGTCTGGATTATCTTTGCCCACTTTCGAACAATACGGCATATGTTTTGGCAGTTGAAAAACTTGCAGGCATTGAGTGTCCTCTGCGCGCTCAATATATTCGTGTTTTGATATCTGAATTAGCGCGCATATCGTCGCATTTGGTATTCCTTGGTTCAGTCGCAATAGAAATCGGAGCACTGACCGTCTGGATGTGGTCGTTCAGGGAACGCGAAAAATTATATGACATCTTCGAACGCATAGCTGGAGCCCGCTTTACTACCAGTTATACACGAATCGGCGGAGTGGCTCAGGATATCACTGATGAAACCATTGCGATGATCAAGACCTTTATAGACGAGTTTCCGGCAGAACTGCTCCAATGTGAGAAGCTGTTTAATACGAATCCTATTTTTATCGGGCGTCTAGACGGTGTGGGTCTAATTACGCGCGAGCAGGCGGTTGATCTTGGATTAACAGGTCCGTCACTGCGAGCTTGCGGTGTCGAGCACGATTTACGCCATGCTAATCCATATCTGGTCTATAATGAAATGGATTTTAATATTCCGGTTTATAAAGATGGTGATGCATTGGCTCGCTATTACGTGCGAATGAATGAAATGCGGGAGAGCAGAAAAATTGTTCAACAGGTGTTATCAAAGATGCCGGTAGGCGAGATACACACTTTATGCCCAAAGAAAGTACTGCCGCATAAGAAACGTATTTACACAAAGATGGAGGAATTAATTCACGACTTTATGATAGTGAATTTCGGAATCCAGCAGCCGGTGGGCGAAATCTATCATGCAGTAGAATCTTCGAAGGGAGAATTGGGATTTTATATTTACAGTAAAGGTGATGGGCAGCCATGGCGGATGAAAATTCGCTCTCCATCCTTTGTAAACCTGCAATTGCTTCCGCTGATGATGAAAGGCGCGATGATCTCCGATGTCGTCGTCATTATCGGCAGTCTCGATCCGGTAATGGGAGAAGCGGATAAATAAATTGCGAATTTCGAAATGTCAATTGCGAATTGATGTAAGGAAATATGGAATAACTTAATATGTTAAGCGAAGAAAATCAGAAAAAAGTTGAGGAACTCCGGAAACGATATCCAACATCCGGTGATGTGAGAAGCGGATAAATAAATTGCGAATTTCGAAATGTCAATTGCGAATTGATGTAAGGAAATATGGAATAACTTAATATGTTAAGCGAAGAAAATCAGAAAAAAGTTGAGGAACTCCGGAAACGATATCCAACATCACAAGCTTTGATACTGCCGGTGCTTTGGATCGTGCAGGAGCAGGAGGGGTATATTTCCGAAGATTCCATGAAACATGTAGCTTCTCTGCTGAACGTTCCATTTGTTCAAATTCTTGGTGTTGTGTCGTTTTATTCCATGCTGCAGAAGAAACGTACCGGCAAGAATCATATTGAAGTATGCACGAATGTTTCATGTATGCTGCGTGGTTCGGAAAAAATTCTGCAGCACATAGAAAAACGCCTGGGTATTAAAGCGGGCGAGACATCACCGGATCAGAAATGGACGCTCTCGGAAGCAGAGTGTATGGGTTCTTGCGGGAATGCACCAATGCTGGTTATTGGCGATGAGTATTATGAAAACCTCACAATTGAAAAAGTCGATGAACTTATCGATAAACTGAAATGAATTTTCATCCAGCCGATATAAAACATTTGAATGAGTGGAAGCGCGTTATTATTCCGGATGATCGTGATCTCTACAAAATTGACAGCTATCTTGCTCAAGGCGGCTACAATGCCTTAAAGAAATCGCTTGAAATGAAACCGGAAGAGATAATTGACGAGGTGAAAAAATCAAATCTGCGCGGCAGAGGCGGTGCTTGTTTCCCAACAGGATTGAAGTGGTCATTTATGCCGAAGAATTCCGATAAGCCGAAGTATCTGTGCGTTAATGGCGACGAGTCTGAGCCCGGTACGTTCAAGGATCGTCAGATCTTAGAATACAATCCGCATCTGTTGATTGAAGGGGCAATCATTGCCTGTTACGCGATGGGCGTAACAACGGCATATATTTATATCCGCGGTGAATACAATAAGTGGATTAAAATGCTGCAGAAAGCGATTGACGATGCGTACGCGAAAGAATTTATAGGTGAAAATATTCTTGGTAAGGAATTTTCTACTCAAGTGTACATCCATCGGGGCGCAGGTGCATACATCTGCGGTGAAGAATCGTCGCTTATGAACTCTATCGAAGGAGCGCGCGGATATCCGAGAGTAAAACCGCCGTTTCCTGCGCAGTCAGGTTTGTGGGGATGTCCTACAACAATTAATAATGTAGAAACAATCTCGAATATTCCGCTTATCATCAGTAATGGATGGGAATGGTATTGCAAGATCGGTGCAGATAAACATCCGGGACCTATTCTCGTGGGTGTCAGTGGAAACGTGAATCACCCGGGTGTTTTCGAAATGCCGACAGGAAAGCCGCTGCTTGAAATAATTTATGAATGGGCGGGCGGTGTTCCCGGCAACAAAGGCATAAAAGCTGTTATTCCCGGCGGCTCGTCGACGATGATTCTACGCGGGGATCGGCTTGAAGGAATTCGGATGGATGCAGAATCGCTGAAGGATGCAGGTTCATCCGTAGGAACGGCAGGAATTATTGTGATGGACGAAGACACAGATCTCATAGAAGTCATAACGCGCATAGCTCAATTTTACTATCAAGAATCTTGCGGGCAATGTACGCCGTGCCGGGAAGGTACAAACTGGATGTTTAAGATTTTAAAACGTTTTCAGAAATATGAAGCAAAGAGCGAGGATATTGATCTGCTGCTGGATATTGCAAATAATATTGAAGGAAATACTATTTGTGCGCTGGGTGATGCTGCCGCCTGGCCGGTTCAATCGGCGATACATAATTTTCGAGATGAATTCGAGAAATGCGTTGAAATGTCAAGAATTCAAACGATCGTCGCCTGACGAAAATTCATTAACATAAGTCTATTGTCTTGAAGCAATTAATCTATACAAAAAGAAAGGATGAGATATGAATCAACATCTTAGCCATTTCCTATTCATCGCAATATTTGCGACTGTGCTTTTTTGTGGATGCAAGAAAGAAGATTCACCAGTCAGTGCAGCTAATAATCCACCTGCTCCCCCAGGTATGGTCTCTGTCGCAGGCGGCACATTTACCGCAAGGACGACTCCCGTTACGATCAGCAGCTTCAAGATCGATAAGTACGAAGTAACATATGAGTTGTGGACAGAGGTTCGCAATTGGGCATTAACACACGGTTATACCGACTTGGTGGCAGGTCAGAATGGTTATAATCCGAGCGGCACAAACAACCCAGTGACAAAAGTAAATTGGTATGATATTGTAAAGTGGTGCAATGCGCGCTCAGAAAAAGACGGATTAACTCCTGTCTACTACACTGACAATACACAAAGCACGGTCTATTGCACTGGACAAATAGACATAAATCTCGATGCCGTCAAATGGAATGCAAATGGTTATCGCCTCCCGACAGAAGCGGAATGGGAATTTGCGGCAGGTGGAGGAACAAGCTCGCAGGGCTACACTTACAGCGGCAGCAACACAATAGACAATGTGGCATGGTATGCTTTTAATTCAGGTACCACCACACACACCGTTGGTACAATGTCTGCAAATGAGCTTGGTATTTATGATATGAGCGGCAATGTGTGGGAATGGTGTTGGGATTGGTACGGATCAGCATATCCTTCCGGTGGTACAACAGATCCTAAAGGTCCATCGAGGACGCAAACATACCGTTTGATGCGTGGCGGTTCGTTCCACGATTTTAGGGTGTACTACTGTCAGGTGTTCTACCGCGGCTTCAACTACCCGGACTTCAGGGGCGAAGACCTCGGTTTTCGTTGTGTCCAGGACTAACTGCTAACCCTTTGGTCCTTTTACGCTTTTTATAGGGCAATGAACGAAGAAAGTTGAAAGATGGAGCCCATCTCCTTGGCGGTTCGAATGGAGAGATGGACTCCATCTAACTGATCGACATGGAAATATATCCTCAACAATATTATCATATTTACAATCGCTCGAACAATGCAGAGGTTGTGTTTAAGTCTGAAGAAAACTATAATTTCTTTCTTTGCAAGTATCAGAAATATATCTCTGGTAAAGTTGAAACATTGGCTTATTGCCTTATGCCAACACATTTTCACTTTTTGGTTTTCATACAGTCGCCCGAAACAACAATCGTCAAGAATAATTTTGGAATACTGTTAAGCTCGTATACGAAAGCAATAAACAACCGATATACAAGACACGGAAGTCTTTTCCAACTTCATACGAAAGCAAAACCAGTCGATTCAGATAACTATCTTATGACATTAGCAGCGTATATTCATCAAAATCCGGTACGGGCAAGATTAACAAACAAATTGGAAGATTGGAAATACACAAGCTATCGAAATTATGTTGGTTTGGATAACACAGATATGATAAACAAGGAGACATTGCTGCAACAGTGCGGCACAATTGAAGAATTCAAACTATTTTCAGAACAATTGCTTCTAACAATAGATTCAAAATACTGGATATGAAAGGTGGAGCCCACTTCACTTGGTTAGTTCTCGGGCAAGTGGACTCCAACTATCTGGGGCTCCATCTCTCTCCATCTAACGAAGCGATCATGACAAAAACATATCAGTTCTACTTAACCTTGTCAAGGTTTAAAACCTTGACAAGGTTCTCATGGCTAACCTCGGAAGGACAATCTGTCACTCCATTCTAAAGACTCTTCATCTTTTCCCTTTGAAAACCCAATATTCTTCAATTTCAGGGAACCATTAAATTACATCTCACGTCTAATCTACTGAATTACTTCAAAATAGATTAATCGGGTAAAACCATCGTTTGTTGAGACAACGAAGAGCAGCGAAATGAAATCACAAGCAATAGGAGCAGGCATGGCGCTACCACTGCCGGATGCAGAATGGCCGTCAAAGAACAAGCCGTATCAAATTGGAGTTCGTGCAAGAAGTTTTGTACCTTCATTCACAAAAACTAACGATACGAGTTCAATGACGAACGATCAGATCCAACAAAAACCGGGTGTTGAAGTTCTCAGTAAAATGGACGATGAAGCACTGATAACAATATTCCAGGGCGGTGATCATGATGTATATCGTTTTCTTGTTGAACGCCATCAGGAACGAATTAGAAATTTACTCTTTTCAATTTTTCACGATCGTAATTATGTCGACGATCTTGCACAGGAAGTATTTATCAAAGCATATCAAGCATTGCCTCGTTTTAGGTTTGAAGCGTCGTTCTATACGTGGCTGTATAGGATCGCAGTGAATAAAAGCCGTGATGAACTGAGAAAGAGAAAGATACGCCGATTTTTTTCCTTCCAGACGCTTGATGAAGGAATTGAGAAGGAATTGAACACGCGTCTCTCCGTCCAGCCGGAAGACAGAGATACACAGGAATTAGTTGCGTTGGGATTACAATCCCTGCCGAAAAAATTCAGGATAGCAGTAGTTCTGAAAGACATAGATGGACTTTCGTATGAAGAGATTGCCGAAGTGATGCAATGTGAACTTGGTACTGTAAAATCGAGAATCTCCCGAGCGCGGTCGATGCTGCGAAAGGCATTGAAACCGTTATTGGAGGAGGTATAAGCATGAAAAAAATAAACGAAAAACAAATGGATCAATTACTCTCGCAGTATATTGACGGCAGGCTTACGGAAAATGAATTACAGAAAGTAGAATCCCTGCTATCGCAGGACATGTCAGCCCAACGACGATTGAAGGAGTTAAAACAGTTAAAGGACTTACTTATCTCAAAGACGAAGTTGACGCCGGATATAGGATTCTGGACTCGCTTTTCGGATGTGCTTGAACAACCTAAAAAGGATGAAAACAACTTCTTGCCTTTTAAGCGTAAATTTGTTCCAGTGATGTCCGCAGCAGCTGCAGTTGTTGCTGTCGTTGTAGTAATACTTGTATTTCAGAATCGAATACAGTTACTCAATTATTTCACTGAAAAATCACAAGTGGTTAAAGAAGTATATGAGAAGAATAGACTGCAAGGACAGCTGCTGCCCCTCTTTTCAAAGGTGGACAAAGACCGGGCTTTGCAGTTTTCACTTTTTGGTACTCTTCCCTTTGACGATAACTCAAAGGCAGAACTTCGTGTGGATGAACAATCAAAGAAAGGGTATCGTATAGAAGTTGGAAAAGATTTGAAGAATAAAACAAAACCTATTACTTTTGATCACTTTTTAGCAGAAGTAAAACCGACCAGCAAACAAAAGCAATTAATTGATTCCTTATTGGAATTGACCAGCAGGCGCATTGAATCATCAGTTCTAATCGGTGAAAACGATGTTGTGGCGATAGCACCTGACTTTCCGAATATAAACAAGATGATGGTGACAAATATAGCTGCATGCTTGGAACCGAACCAACGAATCCAATTAGAACGTTTGCTTGAAGCCAATGATGCACCGTATACTATTTCAGTGCAAAGCGGCAGTGTGATAAGTGATGATCATATATTCCAGAGTATTCCGCAGTCTCCTCGGGATAATCGTTTTGTTATCATCACACCGGATACAATGATGTATTCACAACTGTACATTGATTTCGACAGCTTGCGAAAACAAATGGAGGAAAACTTTATTGCTTTTAAGCTTCGTCGCGAAGAAATGTTGAAGAGAATGATGGGAAAGGAGTTCCAGCGTATGCAGAGAAATGTTCCTTATTCGCAGCCGGTTCAATCTTTTGGGAATGAAGAATTATTTAATGTTGAGATTAATGTTCCGGCTGAGGAAATAGATCAGCAGCAAATGCATGTATTAATTCAGCCGCGTATTCGAAAACGGATTATCAAGACTACAACACCGAATCATTCTATTGAAATGCGCGTGTTGAGTGATACCACGTCAAAAGATTTATCACGGTAATTACAGAAATGAGACTATATATGTATGTTATTTATTGCCCGGCTTAATTGGCCGGGTTTTTTGTATTTATTTCCAAGTTCTTCGGCAGATAATCAGCCGAATCACTTATTTTCTTTATTTCCTGGCCGCTTAAATTTAAATTTCATCTTGCTTCTGCTGATACCTTTTGGTATATTTTTTCGCATACTTATTTTATTAATTACCAATTTTAAGGATACTTTCAATGAAAAAAGGATACCGCGGTTTAGTTTGTGTACTGCTTTTAGCAGGTTTTATTATTCAGGGATGCGGATCATCGGATTTCACATCTGGAAAAGTTAAAGAGAAAAGCGGAGATTATACGGGTGCAATAGGTTACTATGAAAAAGAGGTTCAAAAAAATCCGACAAATTATGACGCATGGTTCCGATTGGGCTTAGTTAAGGGTGAGAAATTGAATGACTACGAAGGTATGGATGCGGCATTTCGTGAAGTTGAAAAGCTTACGTCCGATAAAAAGGATGAAATCTATGCATGCAGGTATACGGCATGGGCTAATCATCTTAATGCTGGTGTAGAGCTTTTCAAACGTGTTAGTCCGGATTCTTCGATTTATTATGACAAAGCAATAGAAGAATATAAGAAATCAGCCGCAGCCTGGCCGGACACGTCCCTGACTTATTATTTTCTCGCTCAGGCCTATCAAGGAAAAGACGACGTTGAAAATACCATCCTGTGTCAGAAGAAAATATGGGAATTGGATCATGATAAAGACTCTTACAAACGAGCCGGAAGATATCTTGTTGAAAATGGTTTAAAAAAGAAAGATGAATTCAGGTCGACGAACGTTGAAGGACTTCGTATCCAGAAGAATCTTAAGGATATCGACAAGGGAAGTTATGAAAGCGATGTGGAGCGAATACTGGGAAAACCTAACAGTAAAGTGAAGAATAAGAGGAATCGTAAAAAGGTAGATTGGAAGTATAATCAATATGGATTGACACTCACCATAGAAGGCGGCAGAGTTGTAAATAAAAAGTTCACCCGGAAGATAGATTTAAAAATTGACTCGACAAAATATCATGATGCCGTCGCATATTTTAACAGAGCAGTAGATATTTTTGAAGAGGTCAAGAAAGTGAATCCAAAGGATAATGAGAATTTGAATTTGCTTTTACAGGCGTATTATGAAGCAGATCGCATTCAGGAAGCGACA
>CAZYAM010000011.1:1326-34799 GCA_964645575.1 uncultured Ignavibacteriaceae bacterium | reverse complement strand
TTTGAATTTGCTTTTACAGGCGTATTATGAAGCAGATCGCATTCAGGAAGCGACAGATGCATTCAAACTTGCAGTGGATAATGATCCCGGGAATAAAATGAATCACTATATCCTCGGCCTTCTCTATAGAACAGTTAATAAAAACGATGAAGCGATAGGAGAGTTTAACGAGGCAATAAAAATCGATCCTAATTTCAGTGATGCGCTTTATGACATTGGTGCGACCTATTATAATTGGGGAGTCAAGTTGAAAAAGATAGGGCAAGAAAAAGGGGATGAAAGTATGGACTATAAGAAAAAATTTGAATCTGCCCTGCCCTGGATGATAAAGGTAGCTGATATGAAAACAAAAAACGCACAAGAAACAGCCTCAAAAACCGGCCAGGATTGGCGCACACAGCTGTCACCGGAAGATTCAAGGATATGGGAATCTATAGGCACTATATATGCGCTTCTTGGAAAGACAGAACAGGCTACGACAGCGCTGGACGAGTTTGATAAAATACGCAAAGCAATAAGTAATAAGTAGTTAAATCATATATAAAAGAAACGGAAATTCGAATGAGCGACCAACCGGGTCAACAACAAATAAATATTGAACTTGGGGAAAAAGAATCGGAAGGCATTTACTCAAACCTTGCCATTATTACTCACTCGCCGGCAGAGTTTGTTGTGGATTTTACACGAGTGCTTCCGGGAGTTCCGAAAGCAAAAGTTCATGCACGTATCGTGATGACTCCACAGCATACGAAAATGCTGCTAAATGCTCTCCATGATAACATTGATAAGTTCGAAAAGAAATTCGGCGAGATTAAACTTGTCGGAGATGCTTCAAGCGGGTCAATGTTCGGTTTCCAGCCTCCCACAAAAGAAGAAAAGTACCACTAGGAGTATTCTGATTGTTCATAGAAAGCTGGAACACGAGTTTTGTGAGCCAGCTTTCGTTTTTTTTGTGAGCACACTCACATTTTCGCCATAAAAAGTCTGATAAGAGACTCAATCCATTGACAATGCTTCATGCGGTAGGTATATTCTTGTAGGTTTCTTAATGTAAGAAACAAGAGAGAATATGAAGGCCGAATATGGAAAAAAAACTCCACAGAATAAGCGCGAACACTGCTGTTTGCATTTTACTTCTCATTATTTCTGTTGTCTCGTTCGATTGTATTGAATCTCCGCTTGAACCTATTGCACCTACATATGATACAAAATTAAGTATCCCGGTTTTAGATACAATAAATTATTTTGAAGAATTCCCGCAAAAAAACACTCTATTCCAGTTCAATACCATAGATAGCACCTATTCCTATAGAATACCATCTATTACTGAACAAAAGGTGCGTATAGGAGAATTTATTGTAGAAGGATTATCAATGTCTTTCAAAAAAAATTCTGTATTAGATGGAATTATGAATTATGAATTCACAAATCGGATTCCTGTCGAAATGTCATTTGAGATGCATTTTCTTAAGTGGAATGAGGCGCAGACACATAGCGATACATTATTTGCTATTAGCCCGGACTCTCTTATCAAAGCACCGGAAGTGGATATGAATGGTCTCGCAATCAATACGAAGATTTCGAACATTACAGTCATTCTCACAGGTACACAAGTTGAGATGATGGCTCAAGCAGATTCATTATTGATTAGACTATATTGTCATGCAGGTATTGAGCTGAATTCAGCGAAATTTAGAAGAGAAGATTACATCCGAACCCGCTCTTCCTTCAGCGCACGTTTTATAATAAATAAACCGTAAAGGGAGAACTGAAAATGAAATCGAAATTTAATATTCTTATTATCGCCCTTTTTTCGGTTGTCATTCAAACGGCTTTAGCAGGCGATCGGTCAAATATACGCGGTGTGGGAATGGGAAGGACAATGAACGCGGTTTCTCGGGGTATCGATGCTATGGGAATTAATCCGGCTAACATTCCGATCCCAGACAAAGGAAATTTAAATTTTAACCTTGTTCCGATCGGCGTTCGGGTAGGTACTGAGTTGTTTACATACGAGTTATATAAAGAGTATTTCATTGGAGTCGACTCGGCCGGTGAACGCTGGGCAAAGCGTCTTGAACCTGCTGATATAGATAAAATTCTTAGCCAGATGCCCGATATGCCAAAAACAGGTATTGAAAGTGAAGTGATGATTTTCGGGGCGTCATTTCAATATCCCTTAATCGGCGGGATTGGATTAGGCATGATTGATCATATCGGAGCCGAAGCTTTGCTTTCAAAAGATTTGTTCCGGATGGCTGCTTTTGGATTGGAGCCGGCAGGATCGGAATATGTTTTTGACGGAACTGAAGTTACAGCGTGGTGGTATCGCGAATATAATTTATCCTATGGAAGAGAACTCCCGTTCAATTTGAAATTTCTTAAAGATCTTTATGCAGGAATCGGAGTAAAATTTATACATGGATTCGGCATATCTAAATCAATACGTCAAAACTCTTCTTTCGGAAATTATCCGGATTTGATAAATCCGACACAGTATACGTTAATGGGTAATATCGATTTTCTTACCACGCATGCCGGTGTGGATTTTATGAACGATAATTCAGACGAAAAGGGCAATCCGTTTCCTGCTCCTGTAGGCAAGGGAGTAGGTTTTGATATCGGATTGTCGGGAGAATTACTTAACGGTATAAGAGCCGCTTTAAGCGTAACAGATATCGGCAAGATTACGTGGAATAAAAATGTTATTGAAAGCTATAACAGCGGATCGATCACTATCACAGGTGCTTACGATAGTCTTGAAGATACTTTAGAAAACATGATTAAAGGAAAGACGCGTCCTGGTGAAGCATTCGATACGAATTTGCCGACAGCATTGCGGATAGGATTTGAAACAGAAGCGATAAAAATTCCAGGTTTAAATTTTTTACCTGACAGGTTTGTCATCGCTTTTGATTACCTCCAGGGATTCAATGGATCGCTCGGTAATACGACCAAACCGCGATTTTCACTCGGTACCGAGTATTATGTATTTCCGGTTTTACCTCTAAGAACAGGTTTAGCATTCGGCGGCGGAGATAAAGTACGGTGGGCGTTCGGATTTGGACTTGATTTTTACAACTTCAGCCTGGATTTCGCTTCAGAAAACTTCGGCATGGTTTTTATTCCGAATACCTTCCAAACAATTTCTTTTTGTTTGGGTATGAAGGTCCGTGTGTGATATTATAACTGCCGAATTTTATAATATATACCTGCTGAGATCGCGGTTTTTAACGATCGAATTTAATTTATCCTGAACAATCTCTTTCGTTATGACGACATTTGAATCCGCAATCTCGTCAGGGGCGTTGAAGAGAATTTCCTCCAGGAGTGTTGTAATGATGGTGTGAAGACGGCGGGCACCGATGTTCTCGACCTGGTCGTTCACTTCAAAAGCAATTTTAGCAATTTCTCTTACTGCTTCATCGTTAAACGAAATATCGATTCCTTCGGTCTTTAAAAGCGCGGCGTATTGTTTTATGAGAGCATTTTGCGGCAGAGTGAGTATTTTCTCAAAGTCATCTTCGGTCAGACTTTTCAGTTCAACTCGAATTGGAAAACGTCCCTGCATCTCAGGAATCAGATCGGATGGTTTCGCTATATGAAATGCGCCTGATGCAATAAAGAGCACGTGATCGGTTTTTACCATACCGTGCTTTGTGAGTACACTTGAGCCTTCCACGATCGGAAGCAGGTCGCGCTGTACTCCTTCTCTTGAGACATCGGGTCCGGAACTGTGTCCGCGCGCACTTGCGATCTTATCAATTTCGTCGATGAAGACAATACCTGAATTCTCAACTCGTTCCAATGCTTCTTTTATGACCTTTTCCATATCGATTAGTTTTTGAGATTCTTCCTGTATAAGCAGCCGGCGGGCTTCGCTTACGGTTACTTTGCGGCGTTTTTCCTTCTTTGGAAGAATGTTGCTGAACACTTCCTGGAGATTGACGCCCATTTCTTCCATGCTGAACGGTCCCATAACCTGCATTGAAGGCATTTGTGCAAAAGATAATTCAAGTTCGATAATGCGTTCATCAAGAGCGCCGGAACGAAGTTTTTCACGGAATTTATGACGGGTGTTTTCATTTTCTTCTAAAGACTCAGCCGCAGATGCAGTCGGTTCAGTTGTTTTCGGACGGCGGTTAGAAGGAATAAGAATATCGAGAAGCCGTTCTTCAGCCAATTCGCGTGCTTTATTTTCTACTTCTGCTGCCTTCTCCGCTTTGACCATATTAACCGCGATTTCTGTCAGATCGCGTACAATCGATTCGACATCGCGGCCGACATAACCGACTTCGGTAAACTTTGATGCTTCAACTTTTAAAAAAGGGGCATTGGAAAGTTTTGCCAACCGCCGTGCGATTTCTGTTTTACCGACACCGGTAGGCCCGATAAGGATTATATTATTTGGCATAATGTCTTCGCGGAGTGTTCCGGTTACCTGAAGCCTTCGCCAACGATTGCGAAGTGCGATAGCGACTGCTTTTTTTGCAGCATGCTGACCGATAATATATCGGTCTAGCTCATGAACAATTTGACGCGGTGAGAGTTCTTTTGATGTGAGAGGTATTTGTTTTTTAGCCACGATGATTATAACTCTTCGATTGTGAAATTTTTATTTGTATATATGCAGATATCCGAAGCGGCATCGAGAGATTCCTGTACGATCTCTTTTGCGTTCATCTTCGTATGTTTGGTAAGAATACGCGCCGCCGCCAGAGCATAACTGCCGCCGGAACCGACTGCAACGATACCGTCGTCCGGTTCGATAACATCACCTGTACCTGATATAATAAGTGCATGGTCTTTATCGAGAACAGCAAGCAGTGCCTCAAGTTGACGAAGATACTTATCGGTACGCCACAGCTTGGCGAGTTCGACCGCAGCACGCGTAAGCTGTCCTTGATATTGTTCAAGTTTTTCTTCAAACCGTTCCAAAAGACTGAATGCATCGGCCGCTGAGCCGGCAAAACCCACAAGGACTGAATCATTGTAAAGCCTTCGAATCTTGTTTGTCTTTTGTTTCATTACCGTATTGCCGATTGTCACCTGTCCGTCGCCGCCTATGGCAACATGGCCGTTATGCCGTAATCCTATAATTGTTGTTGCATGTATCTTTTTATCCTGCATGAAAGTCATCTCCTCATTCAATTATACCTTTCTTCGCATTCTGGCGATGGGAAGACCGATTTGTTCGCGGTATTTTGCGACAGTACGCCGGGCAATACGAATACCGTCCTGTTTCAATATCTCTGCGATCTTGTCGTCATTCAAAGGATTCTGCGTATTCTCCGCGGCAATGATATCTTTAACACGTTTTTTAACGACTTGATTGGATATGTCTTCACCATTGTCGGATTCGAGTCCTGAAGTAAAGAAAAATCGAAGGGAATGAACACCGAATTCCGTCTGAACATATTTGCTGTTGACAACGCGGCTGATCGTAGAAATATCCACACCGACAACTTCTGATATATCCTTATAAATCATGGGCTTCAGTGTTTCGCCTTCTTCAAACCATTTTCTCTGTTTCTCGACGATTATTTTTATAACCTTCATTAAAGTTTCACGTCTTTGGTGAATGGAAGCAATGAACCATTTTGCAGCTTCAAATTTCTTCTTGATAAAATCTTTTGTTTCTGCAGAAACTTTTTTCCCTTTTGGTGCCATTAATTGTTTGTAAGCGCTGTTGATGCGTAATGGCGGAATGTTGCGGTCGTTGAGTGTAATAATGAAATCGCCATTGTCCTTCTCTACGATGAAATCAGGTGTGATATAATTTTCTTGAGCTGTAAATTCGCCTTCTCCCGGTTTCGGATTAAAATGCTGGATGATTTCAATTACTTTTTTCAACGTTTCGCGGCTGATGGAAAGATTCTGTTCAAGGTTATCAAACCGCTTAAGCTTGAAATCTTCGAAGTAAGAGGTCAAGATTTTGATACCGAGCTCTTTCAGGGAATGTGCATATTTGCCTGCATGAAGCTGGGCTATCAGACATTCCTGAAGATTTCTTGCTGCGATACCCGGCGGATCTAGAAGAAGAATTTTCTGAAGGACCTGTTCGGCTTTATCAACAGTAAGCGTAAACCCGTAACTGAGGTTGAGATCCTGGACTATCAGGTTTAACTCACGGTGCAGGTAACCATCTTCATCTATGTTGCCGAGAATTTCTTCCGCAAGAAGTATTTCATCGGCATCTATGACGGACATCTTCAGCTGGCTGAGCAGCCGCTCTGAGAGTGGAACAGTAGAAGGCATCGGCGGCTCGTATGAATCATCTTCATCATTTGATTTATATGCCTCCGGACTTTTATATCCTGAAACATCGTCGTTGATGTAATCTTCGATTGTGTAGTTGTCTTCAGTCTGGTTTTCTTCACTTTTATCTGCCGGATCTTCAATACCTTCATCCTGCTCAAGCGGCGATTCCTGCTCTTCGTTCAGTTCGAGCATGGGATTAAGCTCAAGTTCCAACTTTATTCTTTGTTCGAGCGAAAGTGTAGGCAGCTGGAGCAGCTTGAGATACTGCACTTGTTGAGGAGTAAGTCGGAGTCCGAGCCGAAGCTGTTGTGAAAGATTAATCATCTTTTTATTCTGGATGAATTCCTATAATGCTTCCGTCTCTTTTTGCTCTAATTCGCACTTTGATAGAAAATCTTCATACCATGAAGAACCAAATGCACGCACAAGAGGTTCCTTTAGAAAATTGTATAAATATACATTATTCTGCTGACCGTATTCTAATGCAGAATCACATTCAGATATTCGTTCATACCGTAATCGAAGTGTCATACCGCGGTCTATACGAATAGGGAAAAGGTGGCAGGAAAGAGGCTTCCTCCATTTTATTTTACCTTCAAAAAATGCTTTCTCAAAAGCACATCGTGCAATTCCTTCTTCGTATAGGACAAAAACGCAAGCCCGATTGTTGAAACACATTGTCGAATATGCTTCCGGTACGCCTTCATAGAGTCCGAATTGCGTTATTGTATCGAGATGCTCCTGCGGAAGATAAGATCTAATGATAGGGAATGAATTTTCTATCAATCTGATCTCTTCGTCGAGCAATGGAGCGCCTTGGCCGCCCGGTAATGTACAGCAAGCGCCTTTACATGCTGAAGTATTGCATGCGAATTTAATATCCGAAATATTATCTTCCATCAATGTATTTTGGATCTCAATCATCTAGTAACCCAATTTAAGTAAATGTATTATAGCGAAAATTCCACTTATAGGAAAGCAGTGATTACTGAGCAAGGATAAACATTTTTCCGGGTAATTGACACACCATGCCTTTAAATTCCAGTGAAAGAAGGGTGACGAGTACACTGGAAGTCGAAGAATCTGCTTTTTCGGCAAGGGTATCGATATGAATTGGTTCAGAACTTAACAAATTGTAGATAACGCGTTCAGGTGAAGTTAATTCGATAACGGGTTTATGCCTTGGTTCGTCGAGAGAAAGGCGAAGTTGAATTCTAATCTCTGCAAAAATATCATCCACGCAGGTAATAAGTTTTGCGCGTCCGTCACGGATGAGTTTATTTGAACCGGCACTGCGTTTTTCGTTGATGTTGCCGGGTACTGCAAATACTTCGCGGTCTTGATCGAGTGCTGTACTTGCGGTAATAAGCGCGCCTCCATCTTCCGTAGATTCAATAACAACAGTACCGAGCGTCAGTCCGCTGATAATACGATTGCGCCTTGGAAAATTTGACGCGTCGGGTTTTATACCCATAGGAAACTCTGAGACAACTGCTCCTTTTTCGGCAATATTTTCTAAAAGTTTTTTATTCTCAGGAGGATACGGGACATCCAAACCGGAACCGATAACGGCGATGGTTCGCGTTCCGGATTTTAATGCAGTTAAATGAACTATAGTGTCAACACCGCGCGCTAATCCGCTTACAATAGTGATGGATTGCTTAGCGAGATCGCGAGTCATATTCTCTGCCACGAAGTACCCGTATGAAGTTGGGTGTCGGGTGCCTACGAGTGCGATAGAGCGCGAGTCGAGCTCCATAAATTTCCCGAGCACAAAAAGGAAAGCAGGCGGATCATAAATATTACGAAGCAGATCAGGATATTCTTTGTCCCATATACTTACAATTTTGCCGCCGATTTTATTCAAACGATTCAGCTGGTCGTCAGCGAATTTATTGCCGCCTGTGTAATAAAAGATGTTCGAAGCAAGTTTCTTATCGATTCCCGGAACGGCTATCAATTCGCGTGCCGTTGCTTTAAAAACATTTTCAGGAGTTTCAAAATATGCGACAAGCGCACGAATTTTTTGCGGACCGATGCGCGGTACAGAAGATAACCTGAGAAGTGAATGAATATCCATCATAAAGAAGTGTTATGAATATTGGTTAAAATCATTAACCTGTTAAAGGTCAATGTGGCGAATACTATTGGACTCTAATCTGAGGAATCTGCATTGCAAAATTTACTGCGAATGTGCCTATTCCATCGATTGCAAATAAAAGTTAAGGTGTAAATTACTTTTTAAAAGCGTAAAAATAAAAATGTAAATATATTCTTCTTATTATGCCAGTATCTTTGCAGTGAACTTCTTTACAAGCTCGTCAGATTCGGGTTTGGTGTGCGCTTCTGCAATGATGCGTATAATCGGTTCGGTGTTCGATTTCCTTAGATGTACCCATGATTCCGGAAAGTCGATCTTTAATCCATCATCTGTGTTTATAACAGCACTCGCAGAATAATGATCTGCCAGTTGTTTAAGGATTGGATCGGGATTTAGAGCACCGAGGTCAACTTTTCCTTTTGTAATACAATATTGAGGAAGGGCAGCTTTCAGTTCGGAAAGCGTTCCACAGAAATCAGTAAGATATTGGAGAACGAGTGCGATTCCGACGATTGCATCGCGGCCGAGATGAACTTTAGGAAGAATAATCCCGCCGTTTCCCTCGCCTCCGATTACTGCATCGACTTCCTTCATCTTCTTGGCTACGTTAATCTCGCCAACGGCAGTACGGAGGGTTGAAGCACCGTATTGCTTCGCAATGTCTTCTACAGCACGGGTTGTGGAAAGATTGACGACAACTTTTAAGGATTGTCGATTGTCGATTTTAGATTTACGATTCACTATTTTTTCAAGAACAAATTTTGTACAGGAAGCAATGGTGTATTCTTCTCCGAAAGGTTCGCCTTTTTCATTGATAAGGACGAGACGATCGACATCAGGATCAACGGCAATACCAAGATCGGCTTTCTGTCTGCGTACTTCGGTGCAAAGTGAAGTAAGATTTTCAGGGATCGGTTCAGGCGTATGTCCGAAAACACCGGTCATCTCACAATTGATTGGAATGATATTACAGCCTAGTTTTTCAAGCAGGCGTGGGACAATAATTCCTCCGGCTGAATTAACGCAGTCCAATACAACTTTAAATTTATGCGCACGAATGTTTTGTATGTCGATGCAGGAAAGAGAGAGAACTTCGTTGATATGTTTATCAAGAAACGTCTCTTGAAGGGAGTAATTGCCTTGTTTATCCCATGTAACATATTTTGCCGGTTGTTCGGCAAGATGCCAGAATTTTCGATTCTCATCCGAATCCAAAAAAAGACCTGTGGAAGCGAAGAATTTGAGTCCGTTCCATATTATCGGATTATGGCTTGCAGTAATTGAAATACCGCCGGCTGCTTTCAATTTTTCAACAGCAAGAGCAACCGTTGGTGTCGGGCAGATACCTAAATCTGTTACATCGCAGCCCATTTGAATTAGAGTGGAAGCAACGACATCTAAGATATTTTTACCTGTAATGCGTCCGTCTCTTCCGACAATAATGTGACCGCGATTGCAGTAGAGAGCATATGCTGAAGCATACTTAATAATAGTCTCGGGTGTGAGAGTCTCGCCGACAACTCCGCGAATTCCGGAAATACTTACCATCAGTGGCATGTATAAAAATCCTCTTTTTTTTAAATCTACACAGAAAGGTAAGGATATGCAAGATAAGTGCGATCTCATTCTCCTATGCTAAAATTAATTATTTCGCTCGATAACAAAACGAACGAATTGAAGAAGAGATTCTTTCTCCGGAGAATCAGGAAAAGAGGAGAGGCAAGCGCAGGCATTTGCCGCGAACTCTTCCGCTTTCTGAAGTGAATAATCAATACCGCCGTTATTATGGACAAAGTCAACTATCCATGTGATATCTTTATGCTTAGCGCCCTTTTTTATTAATCGTAATGCTTGCTGCGCTTCTTGCCGGCCGCTTTGATGAAGTGCATAAATAAGCGGAAGTGTAAGTTTCTTTTCTTTAATATCGCTGCCGGTCGGCTTGCCGAGAATATTTTTACGTCCGAGATAATCGAGCAGATCGTCTCGTATTTGAAATGCCAATCCGACATTTTCGCCGTATGATTTTAAGAAGTTTATTTTTTCAGTAATTTCTGTCGTGCTTGCTGCACCGATATCGGTACATGTTGAAAAGAGTGATGCTGTCTTATCACCGATAATCTTAATATAAGTCTCCTCATCGATATTCAACTGGCGACTTTTTTGAATCTGCAGCAATTCTCCTTCACTCATTCGTTTTACTGCGCAGGATGTTGATTTTAAAAAATAGTAGTCATTGTATTGTAACGATAAAAGCAGACCGCGTGAAAGGAGGTAATCACCCATCAGCACGGCAACCTTATTTTTCCAGACAGCATTAATGGAAGCAAAGCCGCGGCGTGTATCTGCACTGTCGACGACATCATCATGAACTAGAGTAGCAGTATGAAGAAACTCTATTAGTGTAGCAGCACGGTACGTGCTGTCATTGATCTCTCCGCATAATTTAGCACTGAGCATTACCAGCAAAGGACGGACGCGTTTGCCTTTTTGGCGAATAATATAGCGGGTAATAAGATGCACCAGAGCAACTTGAGACCGCATTGCATCACGAAAAACATCATCAAACTTTTTAAGTTCCAGCATAACAGGTTTACGAATGTTATCGAGTGAATTTTCAGGCGGATGAAATAAACTCATATAACATCCTCAGGAGAAGTCAATGCCTTTTTTTGAGAATATTTTGAGATGAAAATGCTGACTTCATATAGTAGTATCATCGGCAAAGCAAGAAGGGTTTGCGTTACCATATCCGGAGTCGGTGTAACAATTGCAGAAATTATAAAGATAACGACTATAGCATGATAACGGTACTTGCGCATGAAATCCGGAGTCAGAACTCCCATCTTGGATAAAAAATATGAGATCATGGGGAGTTCGAAAACGAGTCCGGCACCAAGCAGCAGCATAAGCATAAAACTCACGTATTGATCCATGGCAATATTCAGATCGATATTTTGTGTACCAAATGTAGAGAAGAAATGAAGTGCCGTAGGTAATATGATGAAGTATCCGAATGCTACTCCGGCAAAAAAACAAAAGGAGGTAAAAAAGACAATACGTGATATGTAGCGGCGTTCATTTGGGAGCAATCCCGGAGCAACGAAAGTCCATAGACAATGAATAGTATAAGGCATGCTGATAATAACACCGCAAATTAGCACCGATTCCATATATAATAATACAATGCCGTAGGGTGAGAGTACTTGTGCTTTAAGCCCGATTGAACGAAGAGGGTGCAGCAGTATTATCTGGACGATAAAATCAACGAAGAAAGCACAAAGAATGGAACCGGCAATGATACCAATAAGCGCATTTATGATTTTTGAACGAAGTTCATCGAGGTGTTCCAGAAAAGACATTTCCTTTTGGCCGGGGGATTTTCCAGCCGATTGGAATATCTTGCCGAGGATAACCTGGAAAATGCCCATTAAACAACCCTATGTCAGTTCAGGGTACAGCGGGAATTTTGCGCAAAGTGATTTTACATCTTCGCTTATTTGCTTCAGTACTTTTTCATCAGTCCGGTTAACAAGCGCACGATCAATGAAGCCGGCAATGGTTTCCATTTCCGGTTCTTTCATTCCGCGTGTTGTAATAGCAGGTGTACCGATGCGAATACCGCTGGTGATAAGCGGCGATTTGTCGTCAAAAGGCACAGTATTTTTATTGACCGTGATCCCTGCAAGATCGAGTCTCTCTTGTGCCTCTTTACCTGTGAGATTTTTGTTGCGCAAGTCGACCAGCATGAGATGATTGTCCGTGCCGCCGGAAATAATATTATAGCCGAGCTTTATTAATGCAGTTGCGAGAGTGTGAGCATTATTAATGATTTGTTTTGCATAAGTAAGATATTCCGGACGAAGATTTTCGCCGAAGGCAACAGCTTTCGCAGCAATGACATGCATTAGAGGTCCGCCCTGAACACCAGGAATGACTGTTGAATCAATTAATTCCGACATCATTTTCTTTCTGCCGGATTTTGGCGCTACCTGTCCAAAAGGATTTTCATAATCCTTACCGATAAGAATGAGCCCGCCGCGGGGACCGCGGAGGGTCTTATGGGTAGTCGATGTAACTACATGACAAAAAGGAAGAGGATCATTATGCAGTTTTGCTGCAACTAAACCGGCAGGATGAGCAATATCGGCAAAAAGAAATGCCCCAACTTTATCCGCAATATCGCGGAATGTTTTGTAATCAATATTTCGCGAATATGCGCTTGCTCCGACTGTAATCATTTTCGGTTTTTCGCGTTTTGCCGTTTCTTCTACATCATTGTAATCGATACGTCCTGTGTCTTTTGACACGCCATACGCCGTAAACCGATAAAGCTTTCCGGAAAAGTTAACAGGTGAACCATGCGTCAGATGGCCGCCATGAGAAAGATTCATGCCTAAAACAGTATCGCCGGGCTTAATGAAAGAGAAATAAACTGCCATATTAGCTTGCGAGCCGGAATGCGGCTGTACGTTGGCATATTCAGCACCGAATAATTTTTTTGCACGATCGCGTGCAAGATTTTCGGCAATATCGACAAACTCGCAGCCTCCGTAATACCGTTTTGCCGGATATCCCTCTGCATATTTGTTTGTCAAAGCACTGCCCATAGCTTCCATTACTGCAGCGCTGACAAAATTCTCGGAAGCAATGAGTTCCAGTTTAGAATTCTGTCTATGAACTTCGCTTTGGATGGCTGAAAAGACTTCTGAATCCGCGGATTTAAGATTTTTCATTGGTAAGTTCTTTATAGAAATTTATATGTATGATTCTTATTAAATCTTAGAGATTTGTTAAAGAGTGAATTTTTTGTATCCGGCACGTATGCCGCTCGCCTCCGCTAAAGGGAGTCGAGATAAATGATTTAATAATCTCTTCAGCGGTTTCCCAGTTTGTTATGCGTGCCCCCAAACAGAGGATATTGGCATCATTATGTTCACGTGAAAGTTTTGCCGAGGCAGAGGATTCGCAGACAGCGGCTCGAATTCCTTTGTGTTTGTTTGCAACAATAGACATGCCGATTCCGGTTCCACATATTAAAATGCCTCGCAGGTATTTGCCGGACGCAACTGCTTTGGAAACAAGATGCGCGATATCCGGATAATCGACGGAATCCGGAGAATTAGTGCCGAAGTCCTGGTAAGGTTTTCCAATTTCATCAAGAAGCGTTTTCAATTGCTCCTTGTATTCATATCCTGCATGATCACTGCCGATGGCTATCATAGAATTTACTCTTCATCAAATTTAAGAAACCAAAGTTCACTTGCAGAAACAGCAACAGAAAGACGAACGATCAAGTCTTTCTGCAAATTATTATCGATTGTACCACGCAGCCCGACCTGAATACCGATATTGAGCCAGGACTCGTAACCCATGGGAAGTCCAATACCACCGGTTATACAAAACTCGTTGATTCCGATGCCGTTAACCTGGTAATAAGTGGAGTTATATGCAAAGCCGGCACGGTAAAATATTCGTTTCCAAAAGGTACTTGCTCCTCTTTCAGGTATGGCCTCGAAACCGATACTGGTGCGGTATGAATTACGGAGCGGAACGGGATCCAATGCAAAAGGCTTGATATCACCCCAGTTTTCAAATACAACGTCGCCGAGAAATCTGTACTTGTTTTTATACAGGTAGGACAGTCCAAATCCGATTGAAAGTGGAATATCAGCAGTCCCTTTTTGAGTTGTCATGCTGTCTGTGTAAGTTCTCTCGGCATCCGCATCTAACGAACATGCAGTCCTAATTGTCAAGCCGAGAGATAAATTATGCGACGATGACAGATCGAAAATGTTGCCGAAATCGTCGTAAATGGCACCTAATGCAAATGCAAAACCTGAATAATAAATAGTACGATCAAAAGTGGTATTTAAATAACTGCTGCTGTCAAAATTAGATGTCTGGTATTGGCGTGTACTGCCGTACATATAATTCACATGTCCGCCAAGATGCAGTGTGTTTAACGGTGATACGGAAAGTCCAAGTCCGAGGTAGGAGAGACCGCCGCTGCCGTAGAAAGCCTGATGTTGAATGGATCCAGAGAGCGTATTAAAGTTTGAAGAACTAATTGCATAATTTACTTTGCTATATGGAGTGGCATCTATCAACATGACTATGCCGTTTTCCTGTGATATTGGAATTGCAAAAGCGAGACCCTGAAACCCGCCTGTTGAATATGACGAAGAACCACTTTCGTCTTTCGAGGAATAACTATTATATTCAAACCCGGTAGAAAATCTTGTAATGTTTATACGGCTCATACCGGCGGGATTCAGAAGGTTTATGCTTCCATTATCCATAAGAGCTATACCGGTTCCTCCCATTGAATAGACTCGGCTGTCGCCATAGCGGAGTATATCTCCGAATCCATATCGTGAATATGAGGATCCGCCTGCACAGGCAGAAAGGTAAAGGAGAGCAGTGAAGACCGTCAGTGTTATTATGATCCTGGAATATTTCATAATCGATAGCTATTTCAACGTTTAACCGAATATGTGATGATGATTCGTGGTTTAAGATTTTTTTCGGCAGCTTCACTATAAAGCGTAAACAAATCAAATGAAATACTCTCAGAATATCCGCTCAATGCGACTTTCCTTGCTGAGTAATTGCTCAGCCAAAGGTTAGCAAGTGTTGCTGATTCAAATGAATAAACCGCATTTCCGTAGCTATCTGTAGAACGCTGGCTTAATGCATAAAATAATCCATCAGATAGACTGTCTGTTCCTACAGAGAAGGCGTACAGTGAATCGTTTAAAAAAGGAGTTGCGAAAGAATTGAATTGAGATGACGATTTATCCTTGTTTAATGTAATCTGCAGAACTGCCCGATGCACAGAAACAGGTAAAGTCGTAAGTATGCTGTCGAAAGAAATCAGACCTCTATAAGAGACTCCGTTTTGGACATAGATCAGGTCAGGATCAGTTAAAAGGCTTGCATGATCAACTGTGGAAACAAATTTTGAGCTGCTTAGTTTATGAACATACGTATTGGGGCCGTAGTCACTTTCGTAATTGATATAAAGCGTAGGTTGATAAGAAGTATCGGAAGCGTAATATGAATAAAATCCTCTAATAGCATTTGAGAAAGCCGGATCCGGACAAATGATTAATCCGTCATTCAAATGTAGAGTATCCGAGTTTGTAGAGAACCATTCACGCAGCATTGTGGTATCCGGAATATTAATAGCAACCCAATCCGTATCGCCTGCTTGAATCGCGGATGAGTACCTGGTATTGACGTCGTAATAATAATTATAAGGAGGCTGTGCAACAGTGTTAAGACTAAGAGAATCATATGAAAGTGTGCTGCCGGTCCAACTTGCCCGCGCGCGATATACATTAACAGGTAAAACAGACATAGACTGACCAAAGTTGTAAGCTGATTTTAATAGAATTGTGCCGCCTGTGATAGTAACGCCAATCATAGTGTCGGGCCAACTATAGAATGCTAAACATGCCCATGCCTGATATGATTGAAATTTCCCGATCATAAATCTGTCATTTGATGATGTGTATAAAAGATTTTTGATAGAGGAGTGACTTGTAGCATAAAACGTATCAACCTGGATAGTGCCAAAATCTCCCGACGGCTGTGTCAGAGCTCCGACTGAATCCGGATCATCATTACATCCAAATGCTAAAAACAACATGATCCCGGTGAAAACGGGAAGAAAAAATCGGGGTAACTTCAAATTTTTTTGCCCTCTAATTCTTTTTAAATTAAATAAACCAAGAAAGTGAAAGAAATCTGTTAATATTACGCACAGGCTTCCGATCGCTGCCGTGCGAATAACATATACAAAACTTGAAAATCAATGGAAAGCCATTTCTCCGACTGGAACAGTTACTGCCGTTGCTGACGGTACCCTTGTGATTGAAAACAACTTCAGTCTTATCCAGTGCTATGTGTTATGCTTCAAAAGTTCTTTATATAAATTAATGTATTTACGCGCAGAATTTTCCCAAGAAAAGTCTTGCATCATACCGTTTCGCATAAGCCGTTTCCATTCTTCGGGCTGTTGAAAGACCTTTAATGCACGCTGAATAACTTTAATCAATTCCTTTGATTCATACTTTTCGAACTTGAAACCTGTTCCTTTTCCATTCCCTGTATAATCTTCAACCGTATCATCCAATCCGCCGATAGCTCTAACAACAGGAACTGTGCCGTAACGCATACTGTACATTTGATTCAGGCCGCACGGTTCGTACTTAGACGGCATAAGGAACATATCCGTTCCTGCCTCTATTAAATGTGCGACTTCGTTATCGTATCCTATGATCACGGAAATTCTTTTGGGGTGCTTCTTTTGTAAAGCCGCGATTTTCTTTTCATATTCTTTTTCACCCGATACCAGCATAACGAATTGCAGATCAAGCTTAATGATATCCTCGATAATATTAAAGATGAGATCGAATCCTTTCTGATCTGCAAGACGACTGATCATTCCGATTACCGGACGATTTTCAGAAAATTCCAATCCGAACTTTGTGAGCAAAGCTCGTTTATTATCCACCTTTGCTTCGATTGATTTTACATCATACTTGCGGAAGGAGAATTCATCTGTCGCAGGATTCCAGATTTGATAATCGATTCCATTCAAAATACCGTGTAAATCTTTCCGCCTGGATGAAAGAAGTCCGTTGAGTCCGGCACCGATTTCCGAAGATGTACAAATTTCTTCAGCATACTTTTCGCTTACCGTCGTTATAGCATCAGAGAAAAAAAGTCCTGTTTTAAGGAAGTTAAAATTTCCGTACGCTTCTACGCCATTTGGACGGAATAATTCTTGCGGTAAATTCGATTTAACGAAGGATTCCTTTGAAAAAGAGCCTTGATATCCCATGTTATGGATTGTAAAAACAGTTTTCATCGATTTAAAAAAAGGATCAGCTGAAAACATTGTTTTAAGATATGCAGAGATAAGGCCTGATTGCCAATCATTACAATGGACAATATCCGGCTGCCATCCGAGACGTTTCAAGGTTTCAATAACACCACGGCAGAAGAAAATAAAACGTTCGTCATTATCTTTATAATCTTTTTTGGTAGTAGGACTTTGATAAATACCGTCACGCCCGAAGTAATTTACATTGTCGAGAAAATAGACTTGAACCTTTTCCTTCAAATTATCGATGAATGATGATTTTACATCTCCAAGTTCAGCCGAATTGCCGACCGGAATTGGTATTCCATGAAGTCGAATAATATCGTGCAATCTGAACTTACGTTCACCAATAAATCGATAGCGCGGCATTATTATGCGGATTTCATGGCCGAGATCTTTGACTGCTTTTGGAAGAGCGCTGGAAACATCGGCAAGTCCGCCTGTTTTAGCGAAAGGCTCTACTTCGCTTGAAACAAATAGAATATTGAGTGGTTTTGACATGTTACCTGATCGAGAATAAATTCATTAACATATCAATTTACCCAAATATTGCCACAACTGCAAAACAATTATTGGGATATCAATGAACAATAATATTTTTATTTGACCGTTCTTATGATATATATCAATCCTGCTTGACAATATTCAATCCATTTATTATCTTAATCATAAGTTTATAAAGTGCTATTAATGGAGAGTGTATCGAAGGCTTGATAAAGGTTCATTCCTAAAGTGACGTGGAGAAAGTTAGGGATTGTGTTTGCCGGTGGAACCTTTTTCAAGTTCGGCTGAGGCTCTCTTAACATACAATGTTTAGCCGAACGAGATGTGCATTATTTCTCGATCGGCTTTTTTTTTATGAAAAAATCAATTGCCATATTTTTTTCTCATATAATCGGAATAGCGATTGGTATCGCACAGCCGATGACAGATATACGTATCCTGAGCGAAGATCAACATTCTGTTGTTCTTGAATTCACGCCGCAAATCAAAACTGAACAAGTATCCGGAACCCAGGGTACGGTCTTCACTCGATTTCGGTTCTTCGGAAGTCAAATAGCATACGATTCAGCAGGCAGAACTGATTTTATAAGGCCTATCCTTTTACTACTTCCGTCTCCGCAATACTCGCTTCAAGTTCTCGCAAGTGAGTATCAAACAAGAGATACGGTTAAATTGCTGCCTAAACCGACTATAAAGAGTATCAAAGATTTTGGATTTATCGAATACTATGATGATACGAGTTTTGCAAAAACAGCGATGGGGCCCAAACAAAACGTTCTTGCCGAGCTTACTCGTGTTGGCGAAACGAGTATTGGATACGTCGGAACTCTTCTTTTACACCCAATTCGTGCAATAGACAGGGAAAAGGCCAGGATATATTCACGCATTGTAGTTCGGTTGGATTTTAAAAATACTTTTCCTGCCGGGTTGAATTCTTCTTGTCTGTTGAGAGGTGAGTTACCGCATAAAGCTCAATTGGCGAAAATGGCAAAAGTAAGTTCCAGGAAATCAACAGGCGCAGATTCTCCGCTTGCACAGGGTGAATGGTATCGAATAGAAGTGACAGAAACCGGTATGTATAAACTTAATTATACATACTTTAACAGTCTGAATATTTCAATCAATGATATCAACTCTATTCGGTTATATGGTAACGGAGGATTGGCAATTCCTGATGATAATACAAGCCCTCGGCCAAACACACTGCTGGAAATTCCACGGTTGGTTGTAGATCAAAATAGTAACGGGATATTTGATCAGGATGACTACATTATATTTTATGGTTGTGGAACGAGAGGCTGGTTATATAATTATACCGGGAGCGACAACTATACACATTATGTTAATCCTTTTTCGGAAAAGAATTTTTATTTCTTCACGTTTATTCAAGGCCATGGTAAATTAATGGATACGATTTCCGCTTCGGCAGTTTATCCGTCGCCGATAAAACCGACAGGTTTTCAGGAAAGACTGTTTACTGAAGAAGAAAAATTTAATCTGCAGAATTCGGGACGTCTGTGGGTTGGAGAATTATTTACAGGTACGGACGAAGGTACATATAAGAAATCGCTGCCGGGTTTAGTCGCGGCATCTGAGATTGTCTATCGGTTTAAATTCTTACACAAGTCTGTATATTATGACAATTTGGAAATTTTTGAGAACGGCCAGTCTATTTATTCAAAAGGATTGGGTCTTGGCGGTACAGGTGATGCGTTTGCAACCGAAATCCAATTCAATGCATCGGGAACAGGAAATTTGCAAAATAATGAGAGCGAAATAAAAATCCAATTAACTGCAAACCAGGAATCTAAAACATGGTTGGATTGGATGGAAATATTTTATCAGCGGCGACTTGAAGCAGTAAACGATGTGCTTCTTTTTAATACGATCGAAAATATTGATGGATTGGTACAATATGATATTAGTAATTTTTCGAGTGATGTACGTGCATTCGATATTACCGATCATAACAATGTGAAAGAATTAACATTTTCTTCCGCTGATCCTACGATGTGCCAAATTCAACTTCAGCAGATAAGCGCAACTGTTCGTGAAATTGCAGTGATTGGTAAAAATGGATTTAAGACTCCTGCAGCTGCAGTAAAAATTGAGAATACTATTAATCTGCATAATCCTCAATCGCAGTATGATTTCATTATAATTTCTCCTGCGGATTTCTTAATGCCGGCAAATCAATTGAAAGCGCATCGTGAATCACGCGACAGCCTTCGTACTCTGGTCGTGGATATAAATCATATCTATAACGAATTTTCAGGCGGTATACCGGATATTCTCGCAATACGAGAATTTATAAGATATACGCAAGAAAATTGGATGAGTATACCGCAATATGTTCTTTTATTTGGATGGGGACATTTTGACTATAAGAATATCAGTACAAGTAAAATGAATTGGATCCCTCCATACGAAACGCAAGAATCTCTTGATATAGTTAATTATAGTTTTCCAACTGATGATAAATTTGTTATTCTAGAAGATACTCAGTACCCAGTTTATTCTGTTGCAATCGGACGTCTTCCCGTCCGCAGTGTTGAAGAAGCATCCATTGCTGTTAATAAAATTATTTCGTACGAAACGAATGCATTTGCTGATTCGAACGCATGGCGGAATATTTTGACATTTGTCGCAGATGATGGAAAAACTGCGACAGCAGAGGATAATGGAGCAATGTTTACAAAAACGACTGAAGATATTGCCGAAAGTAATCAGGCAAAAAGTTACGAGAAGAAGAAAATTTACATTGTTGAATACCCAACTGTAAACAGTGCTTCAGGCCGCAGGAAACCCGATGCAAATAAAGCGATTGATGAAGCAATAAATCAAGGTACGCTTTACTTGAATTACGTAGGCCACGGGAACGATCAATTGTGGGCGCATGAACATATTTTTAAGCAGGACGATGATCTTGCGAAACTTTACAATAGAGAACGTTTACCTTTTATCTTCGCTGGAACTTGTTCTTTTAGCAAATATGACGATCCGAATATCCTGAGCACAGGCGAACAGCTTGTAACGATGGAGAAAGGCGGTGCAATTGGGACTCTCTCAGCAGCCCGTTCAGTCTTTGGCCCTCAAAATGATGAACTAAATATTGCTTTTTTTTCCTATCTGTTTAAAAAGGATGCTAACGGAAGAAATCCCAGGCTGGGAGATGCGGTGAAGTATGCAAAATCCATTAACAGTGATCTGGCAAATACTCAAAAATTTCATTTGTTTTGTGATCCGACACTTAGACTTCTGGCGCCGAAGAACGTTTCATCGATTGACAGCGTAAATGGGAAATCAACGTCGAGCGTCATTGAAATGAAATCTTTGGCTCACGTGCCTATCCGGGGTGCAATGAAGCTGAAAGATGGAACAATTATAACGTCATTTCAGGGAAAAGGCATTCTGCAGGTTTTCGATTCGCAAAGAGAAGTTCAAATTATAGAAGGAATAGGAGATTTCAGGTTTAAGAAAAGCGGAAGCCTGCTGTATCGCGGCGGTGTGACTATTCAAGGTGGGAATTTCAAAGCAACGATTCCAATTCCTAAAGATGTGACTTTCGGGAACCAATCAAGAATTTCGATGTATGCATGGAATGACGCAACAGATGGAGCGGGATATACTGAAAATGTGATGATAAACGGAATCGATTCGGCTGCATCTGCAAATAATGATAATGAGGGGCCGCAAATCTCGATTTATCTTAATGATCTTGATTTTCGTTCGGGAGATGTTGTAAAAAATGATCCGACACTTATAGTAAAATTCTTTGATGAAAGCGGTGTTAATACATCAACGGTAGGCGTGGGTCATCAATTGTCGGCAACGATAAGCAATCCTGAGCGGACTCTTAATTTATCTAATTATTATCAAAGCGATTTTGATACATACAAATCGGGTGAAGTAAGGTATATTTTAAACGATCTCAGTGAAAGTAAATATACTCTTAGTGTAAAGGCCTGGGATATTCAGAATAATTCTTCAGAAACGGAAATTTACTTTACTATATCACTTGCAGACGATCTTACATTATTAAATGTCGTAAACTATCCCAATCCATTCTCGAATTCAACAACTTTTACATTCCAGCGTATCGGGATCGATCCGATCAACGTTGAAGTAAAAATATTCTCAATAGCGGGCAGGCTTATCGGGAAGTTGAATGCATATAATATCGCAGATCGTTCTGTACGAATTCCATGGGATGGAAGAGACAGTGACGGAGCAGAGCTTGCAAACGGCGTTTATTTGTATAAACTAATTGCGCGAAGTCTTGATGGACAACATACAAGTGAAACTATCGGAAAGCTTGCTGTTATACGCTAAAAAAAGCGGAAGATTTTGAGAAAATAATATAAAGTTTATATATACGAGGAAACGAAAAGTACTTAACATTAACAGTCTGGAGGTCACTTATATGATAAAGAAAATTATGATCGTCCTGTTTATATTCGGACTATTTATTCAGGATACTGCTCAAGGTCAGACACAAACTACGGCTGTTCCGTTTATAACCATAGTACCTGATTCACGTGCGGGCGGAATGGGTGAAACAGGTGTGGCAATAGCGGATAATGTATGGGCTGTATTTTGGAATCCTGCAGGTCTTGCATTTCAAAACGGCTCTGAACTCGCAATGACCCATACAAACTGGCTTCCAGGTTTAGGATTATCCGATATATGGATTGCCCATGCAGCTTATAAACAGCCTGTTGAAATATTAGATGGTGTTGTAGGCGGCCAGCTCACATATCTTAACCTTGGTGAGTTCAATAGGACAATTAATAGTCCTGAAATCGTTGGAACATTTACAGGATACGAACTTGCCGTTTCAGCAACCTATAGTACAAAAATCAGCAATCAACTCGGAATTGGCACCAGCGTCAGATTTATATATTCCCATCTCGCAGATCAGGGAGCGGGGCAGGAACAGGGAAGTGGAACGGCCTCCGGATTTTGTTTTGATCTGGGGATATTATACCGTCCGTTATTTCTTGAAAAGAGTCTGAGTTTTGGGGCAAAACTTTCTAATATCGGTCCCAATATTTCATATGTCGACAGAGAACAAGCTGATCCTCTTCCTATGAATCTTCGTCTGGGTGTTGCATATAAAGCCCTTGAAAGTGATTACAATAATATGACAATCACCGCGGAAGTGAGCCGGCTCCTGGTGGCAAGATGGGGCTCTAAGTCCGATGAATTCTATAAGGCTCTTTATACAACTTGGACACAGGGAAATATTGGCGAGCAAATACGTCGATTTAATTCCGGAATTGGAATGGAATACTGGTACGGTTTACCGAAATTGATAGCAATTCGTGCGGGATATTTCTATGAAGATCCCCGGGAAGGTAATCGTAAATTTATGACCTTCGGCGCCGGTATTAGATATGACCTTTATGGTTTCGATTTTGGATACATCAGCACGATTGAAGGAGAAGAACCGCTTGATGGAACGCTGCGCCTCTCACTTTTAATAGGCTGGGGTAGTGAAGGACAATAAGCAACTTAAGAATTTATCATATTTGAATCGGTCCGGTAAAGCGGTCATTTAAAATTCAAAAATTTTTGAGTGATGAAATTTTCATTTTTTGGAATTTCAATCGGTGTACTATTTTATATGGTTTGAATGGAAAATAAAGGAGTCTCTGTGACACGTAAATGCGTGATGTTTGTGTTTTTTCTTTTAAGTTCTTTAGCATCCGGACAAACACAAATCAGAGTATCTCATCAACTGCGTGAAACGAATGATCCTCTCCGGGTCAAATCGGCCGAGTCGATTCCGGTCAATACTATTCGAATACTTGCCGTTATGGTTGAATTTCAGGCAGATCAAAATGAAAAGACAACCGGCGACGGTACATTCCAAATGACGGGTTCTCAGGCGCAGATTGATCCGCCGCCGCACGATTCAATATATTTTCAGAATAAAATTCGTTTTGTCGAAAATTATTTTCGTAAAGTATCTAATGGAATTCTTTCAATATCCGGTTCTGTTCTTCCTCAAAAGATTATGCTTTCAAAACAAATGGCAGAATATACGCCGCCGATCTCGGGACGTGACAATAAAAAGCTTGCCGATCTCGCTGTTGACAGCTGGACAAAAGCCGGTATTGATCATCCTGGCATTTCTTTTTCATCATACGATGCTTTTGTTATTTTTCATGCAGGGGCCGGACGCGACATTGATTTTATAAGTTCGTTGGGAGTTAATCCTACTCCGTATGATATTCCATCGCTCTATTTGGATTCAACCGCTTTTGCTGCAGCACTTGGCCAGCATACATTTGACAGTCTTCTTGCAAACGGTTTTGTTAAAAACACAATTATTCTCCCGGAAACAGAATCCCGTGATATCTCAGGTGATACTCTTCAATTGAGTATCAACGGCTTATTTGCAGCTTCTATCGGAAGTTATTTAGGTTTGCCGGATCTGTTCGATACGAAAACAGGGCGCTCAGGTATAGGCCAATTTGGACTGATGGATGGGGCAGGAATTTTTGCATATCGCGGGTTATTTCCGCCTGAACCGTCTGCTTGGGAAAAAATTCAGTTAAGATGGGCTGTGCCGCAATTGGTACAGAATTCATGCACGCTCACATTGCCGGCTGTCGGATTAACGAACACGGGCCAGGATGTTATTTATAAAATCCCGATAAGCAATTCGGAATATTTTTTGCTTGAAAATCGAAATCGTGATCCGGAAGGAAACGGCCAGACACTGACAATCGTTAAAAATGGTGTTGATACGTATCAGCATTTAACGGATGCGACGGCATTTATTTACTATGATATAACAGGAATCAGCGGAAGCGTTGTCGATGCCGAGGATTTCGATTGGGCAGTGACCAGCTGGGCAGACTCGACAAACAAGTATTACGGAGGTGGAATTTTAATCTGGCATATTGACGATAATATTATTCAAGCAGGCCTGAAATCAAATACTGTTAATGCTGATATTGATAATCGGGGAGTGGAATTGAAGGAAGCTGACGGTTCAAAAGATATTGGACAAGACTATGAAGAGTTTACGTTCGAATACGGTTCAGAATATGGAATTCCGTTCGATTGCTGGTTCTCCGGTAATTCTGCATACCTGTATAAAAATATATTTGATGGAAATTCCTTTCCAAACAGCAACAGTCATTCAGGCGCGGCAAGTCTGGTGACGATTAAGAATTTCAGTCAAAGATCTGAACTCATGTCTGTGAGCGTAGAAATTGGAAGCAATGTACTGCAGAGAGATTCTGTTTTTCAACTATCATTTGCAGATGTAAGCACATTTCCGACATCAACAAAAGAACATCTTTATATTCCTGCCGGCGATGGAGTTTATGCATTTAAAACTGACGGCACGGGTTTACTGACAAATTCATCATCCGTTTTATCAACTGCATCATCGGATCATGGTGTTGCAGTACACAAGTTGTCGGATAATTCGGAAATTGTTGTGAGTGCTAAAGATAGCACCTTGAGAATATTCAATATTGCATTGACAAGCGGCCAAAGTTCAATTAATAGTATGGTATTCGGGAACCGATTCACAACATCACCATGTATTGCGTACATGGATTCTTTGCGCATTCTTGTCGGCGCGGAATCGGGATCATTCTATAAATTTAGTATGGACGGCAGATTGATTTCAAATCGTTCTGTCGGTTCAGGTGCTGTTTCGTCAATTGCACTTTTACCAATATCGTCAAATTCCTGCGAATATTTCTTTACAGCCGGGAATCGCATTTATAGCGAACAGGATTCAATAGATTTGCCTGTGTCGTCAGATGGATGGATTTTAGCAGCAGCGACATCAAATGAAAAAGGCAATTATATTGTTGCATTAGAAAAAAACGGCAGCAAGGTAATTTCTTTTAACCAGTCGTTATCAAATACAAATTTTGAAATCAATACAAAGAATTCTTCCATTCAGGAAGCAGCAATAGCAGATATTGATGGCGATGGCGAAAAAGAAGTGATTGTTCAATCTGCATCTCAACTCTCGGCTTTTAATCGGATTGGCTCACAGCTGGATGGATTCCCTGTATCGGTTAAAACCGGATTGGAATTCACGGGAACACCGCTTATTGTGGATTTTAACGGAGATAGTAAGCCTGAAATAATTATGTTGACTAATGACGGTGAAATGTGGGTGTACGATGGAAGCGGAAAATTGTTATCCGGATTCCCTGTGCAGGCGACTTCTCAAGGGAAAGCATTTCCTGTTGTATATAAAAGTCCTTCTCCTTCAAATAAATTAGGAATCGCTGTTCTTTCAGAAAACGGAACATTGAATGCTTTTCTTTCAAATACTTCGGTTACAGACAAAACACTTTATTGGTGGCAGCACCTGGGTGATGAAAGGCATTTTAATGCAGATACAAGTTTGACAATACTCAAGCCGCTCAGTAATGAGTTTTTGCCAAAGTCACGTGTGTATAACTGGCCAAATCCTGTTTATGGCAGAACTACACAAATACGTTATTACACATCAGAAAACGCGAATGTTACTGTGACCATTCTTGACCTTTCAGGTGTGAAAATAACCGAATTAAAGGGCAGAGGAATCGCAGGAATGGATAATGAGATCTCATGGGATGTCTCAAATATTCAAAGCGGAGTGTATCTTGCACGTATTGAAGCGCAGGGCACCGCTCAAAATAGCGTAACAATAATAAAAATTGCTGTTGTAAAGTAAAAATGGAATACCGACAGTAAGAAAAAGTCTTCGGTAGTTATGAGGAATCTTGAATTATAAATTCTTTTTAATAATGATTTTTGCCGTGACGATATCTTCCATAGGTCGCGCTCAGGAAGAATTCAATCATCCTGAACTGGAATGGCAGACTATCGAGACGAAACATTTTCTTGTCCATTTCCATAATGGAGCGGAAAGAACTGGACGTGAAGTTGCAAAAATTGCGGAAAGTATTTACGGGCCGATAACCAAAATGTACGATCATGAACCGGATCAGCGGGTAAGCGTAATTATCAGGGACCATGATGACTTCTCCAACGGAGCCGCATACTTTTGTGATAACAGGATTGAATTGTGGGCGCCGTCGATGGATTTTGAACTTCGGGGCATTCATCCTTGGTTATGGAATGTTGTAACGCACGAATTCACGCATATAATTCAGATTCAAACATCAATGAAGTTCGGAAGAAAAGTTCCGGGTATTTATTTACAGTGGCTTGGCTATGAAGATGAGCGGCGTCCTGATGTTCTATATGGATATCCTAATATAATTGCCTCGTATCCTTTTTCCGGTTTTCTCGTGCCCAGTTGGTTTGCGGAAGGAACTGCGCAATACAATAGTCCGATGCTTGACTACGATTATTGGGATTCACATAGAGACATGATCCTTAGAATGTATATGATTGAAGGGAATCCGCTTGGATGGGAAGAGATGGGTGTTTTTGGAAAGACAAGTCTGGGCAATGAATCATCCTATAATGCAGGTTTTTCTATAGTCGAATATATCGATCAAAAGTACGGAACGGAAAAGCTTCAAGAGATATCAAGACATCTTGCAGCACCATTTAGAATGACTATCGACGGCGCCATCGAAGCGGCAATAGGCAAGACAGGCGAACAGCTTTATAATGAATGGAAAGTTGAGAAAACAATCCACTACGTGCATATCAAAGATTCGGTAAATTCAACATTGAAAGAAGGAACAATTATAGAAAATGAAGGTTTTGGAAATTTCTATCCTGCGTTTTTCCCGGATGATTCAAAACTCGCGTACGTCTCGAACAAAGGAGAGGACTATCTTTCTCTCAGCAGTGTGTATCTCTATGATTTAAAAACGAAAACGTCAAAAATGATTGTTCCCGGCGTGCGCTCAACTCTTTCTTTTTCGCCGGATGGGCGATATTTATACTATGCACGTGTCGAAAATGATAATCCGCATTGGTCCGGATACAGCGATCTGTTCCGGTACGATCTTACTGCGGAAGAAGAAGAGCGTCTGACAAACGGACTGCGGGCATTTAATCCAAATATATCCTCCGATGGAAAAAAACTTGTCTTTGCGTATGGGAAAGACGGAACTTTAAATATCGGAACATGCGATAAAGATGGCAAGAATATCTCTCAAATAACAAATTTTCAAAACGGTGAACAGGTATATACTCCGGTTTGGTCGAACGATGGAAAGAAAATAGCTTTCGGATATTCGATAAGGCATAATCAATCGGTCGCACTTATCGATTCCGACGGGCAAAATTATATGCAATTATCTCATCCGGGAGATTGTCGAAATCCCTTCTTTGCGTCGGATTCAACGCTTTATTATTCATGGGATAGAGGCGGAATATTCAATATATATTCGCTCAATCTCAAAACGAATATTGAACAGCAGAAAACAAGCGTCCTTGGAAGCGCTTTTCTCCCGACCCTTGATCAAAAAGAAAATTTGGTATACGTGACATATACATCCTCAGGATACAAAATTGCTTTACTCCACCAGGACTCGAGTAATACGCCTGTTCCTAATTCATATTCTTCATCGGTAAAATTCTCGCTTTTTTTCTATCAAGCTCGGAAAGTAGATGAGCCGAAGCCGGATGAAATGTATTTGTCTGCGAACGCAGGTCATTCCGATCTTCATGATACAACATATTCCGCGAGGCCATACAGATCTGTATTCACAAGCATTTCATTATTACCGTTGCTCCGTTTTGACAATTACACACAAAGCAGTAATGTCCTGGATATGATCAAGCCGGGTTTGTATATAACTTCTTCAGAAGTGCTCAACAAGATGGATATTTTTGGCAGTGCGGCTATTAACAAGAAATGGGAAAGAGATCTTTTCCTCATTCTCGAATATAGAGGCCGCTTGCCTATACTTTATCAATTGGGATTGGAACCGACTGCTTCACTGGAGCTTTACAATATTTCACGTGAACGAAGCGTCTCTTTCGATCTTGATGTTGACAATCCGAATCATCCTTTTGGTTTACAGACTTATAATACTAAGGTAACGTATTCATTGTTTGAGTTTGATTTTTCTTTAAAACAGAAATTCATTTCAGAACTATGCGAGATTAAATTATTATATACACTTAGCAGATATAATCAGGATTTTGGACGCTGGGGGCCGCATCCTATCTACGGGTATATTTCTGCAACACGATCTACGTACTTTATCGGTAATGCATTCTCTGTGCAGCTTAAATACGACGGTATTCTGCGGACGATAGATAAAGATATTAATCCGGTGGGTCGAAAAATCTCGTTTAAGTATTTTTATGAAATGGATAAATTCAATCCGTCTGATTCGGCCAAAGATAATAATGGTTTTCGAGTTCCTGTTTATACAGAATATTATTTGAATCGGCTTGAATTTAATTGGAATGAACACATTGCGCTTCCGTTTAATAAGCATACTCTTACGCTGGGAGTCAATGCAGCAGGTATCTTGGGAGATTCAGTTGATGATTTCTTTGATTACTATGCAGGCGGATTTATCGGGATGAGGGGGTATCCTTTTTATGCAATCGGAGGAAATAGGTCTGTCACACTTAATGCAACGTATCGATTCCCTATCTCTACGGAAATGAATTTCAGGATCCTCCAATTCTATTTTAAAAAACTTTATGGCTCTGTATTTTATGATATCGGGGATGCCTGGACAAAAGATATGCCTTCTATAAACAAATGGAAACGTGATATCGGTTTTGAGCTTCGGCTGGAGGCATTTTCCTTTTACGCATTTCCTACGCGCATTTTTTTCTCAGGAGCTTATGGATTGGATCAATTCTCGCGTGAAGTAAAGCAAATTAATATAACGACTATACAATACGGACACGAATGGCGTTTCTATTTGGGCGTCTTATTTGGATTTGAATTGAGCGATATTTTTTCACATCAATTAATGAGGTAAACGATGAAATCCAGATTGATTATATTCGAAATCTGCGCCCTTTTATTTATTTCTGTTAATATGCATGGACAGTACAAAATTGATCCTGCAGTTCACAACGGCCGGTGTTTATTGACAGGCAATTTATTATACGATATGTCGGAAGATATCAATGGCGTTAACGATGACAATAGTTCTATTGCCCCTAAAAAAGTAGTATACAGAAGATTATTCTCTCCGTTAGTTCTGGGATTATACTCCGCAGTCATTCCCGGCGCAGGCCAATTCTATACGAAAAGTTACTTGAAGGGCTCACTCTTCCTTGGTGCGGAAATTATTTTGTGGGCTCTCTATCTTACTAACGAAAATAAAGGTGACGATAAGACAGAGCTATTTAAGAAATATGCAGACGAAAACTGGTCGGTAGCCCGATATGCCGGATGGATTAATGCAAACTTCGGTCAGAATATAGCTGTCAACAATACAGACCCTAATCTCAATTCATGGGAACGGGTCCAGTGGAATGAACTAAATGCTGTTGAGGATGCAATAGGCGGAGACCTGGCTATTCAACCGACAGGATTCACTCACAAACTTGCGCCCCATGGTGATCAGCAATACTATGAAATGATCGGAAAATACTGTCAGTTCGGCGGCGGCTGGGCTGATGCAGGAGGGTATACGAAAGAAGATGTACTTGCAAACAATGGATTAGGAAACGTATCGCCTCAATTTATTGCTTACAGCAAAATGAGAGGCGATGCAAACGATTATTATAATATTGCTGCTACCGCTTCATATGTCATTATAGCGAACCATGTGTTGAGTGCTCTGGAGGCTGCTTGGAATGCGTCAAGGCTGAATCATAGAATAAAACTAAAGGGGCATATTGAATCAAGAAAAATTTACGGAAATATCGTAGAGTTCGTGCCTACACTTCATGTAGAATATGAATTGTAAAAGGAACGTAGGCAGGCAAGTGTAGCAATATTCTCTTGTTAATATGTATATTCGCTGTATTATCTTGATTGGCATATCTTTGTTTGATACATTGGTAAGAAAATAATTTAGTAAACTGCTAATGTGCTCAATTGAGATGAAAGAGATGCTGCTAAGATGAAGCGCTTATTTTCTCCATGGCGATCGGCCTATATTCAATCCTTCCAGGACGTTAAGAAATCCAAAGAATGCCTTTTTTGCAGAATAGCAAAAGAAAATAATGATAAGAAAAATCTTATCGTCTGGCGCGGGAAGGAATGTTACGTAATGATGAATAGGTATCCGTATAACAACGGGCATCTGATGGTGGTGCCGTATAAGCATACTGCATCGATGGATAAATTGACGGATGAAACGAATCTTGAAGTTATGAAGACCGTTGTACGGTGTATGCAGGCGCTTAATAAAAATAGTAAACCGGATGGATTTAATTTCGGCGCAAACATAGGAAAAGAAGCGGGTGCAGGGATTGAAAAACATATTCATTTTCATCTTGTGCCTCGGTGGAATGGAGATACTAATTTCTTTCCGGTACTAACGGATGTGAAAGTTATTTCAGAGGATATACAAAAGAGCTGGCAAAAGCTTGTATCTTTTTTCAAACATTAATTATAAAAAAAGAAAAGTGGAACATTGTTCATTCCTTCTTTCTTTAAAAGCGGCTCAAATCCGATTTCTTGTGCTGAAGGAAAAGTTATTAAAAGAGTGAACGTTGACGGTTAATACAAAAGGGGCATACTATGAGTAGATATTCGATTCTCCTATGTGCAGTCATGCTCACAGGCCTTTTAAGTTATACTGTCCGGCTGCCTGCGCAGTTAAAGTCGCAGGCAGAAACAACGTTCAGGAAAATGACTCAGCAAGAAATTGAAAAAAAACTGATAGAGTTGGGAATTACCCGCAAAGAAGCAGTTGACCGCGCGTCTGCATTTAATATCGATCTTGAAGAATATTTAAGTAAAATACCGATTTCGTCTTCATCGGCGGATTCGGCATATAGGACAAAAAAATATCAGGAATACTTCAGTCCGGCCAAAAGGAAAGAACGGCAAATATCGATCAAGATGGAACCGGACAGCGTAGTTCCCGGTTTTGAGGGCAGGCCTCAGGCGGTACGACTGGAACCGTTTGGATATTCCATATTTCAGTACCCGCAATCGACGTTCGAACCAATCCTCGACGTAGCTACTCCGCCTTCGTATGTTCTGGGGCCGGGTGATGAAGTAATCATTACCGTGTGGGGCGATACGAAATTATACTATCAGCTTCCTGTGAACCGGGAAGGAAATGTTTTAGTGCCGGATATCGGTCCTGTCGGAGCAAATGGAATGACAGTGCAGCAGCTCAAAGACAAAATGATCAAACGGATGACGGCGGTGTATTCAAGTCTTCGAAACGGCAGGCGCGGCGCAACTTCTTTCCTCGATGTGTCTCTAGGAAAATTACGGACAATTCAAATTTTTGTTCTCGGTGAAGTTCAAAAACCGGGAGGATATGCTCTCTCTTCTTTGTCTACTGCAATTTATGCTCTTTACCTTTCGGAAGGGCCCACTATTAATGGAAGCCTCCGCAATATTCAAATTGTGCGCAGCGGAAATGTTGCCGGCATATTGGACTTTTATGATTATGCCTTACGTGCGGATAATTCCAAAGACATCCGTTTACAGGACGGGGATATTGTATTTGTGAAGCCTGTCGGTACGAGAGCAGGTGTTGCCGGATTTGTTTTAAGGCCGGGAATGTACGAAGTAAAGGAAAATGAAAATCTCGGCACGCTCCTGGAATTCGTCGGCGGATTGCGGTTCGATGCTTACTTTCAGCGCATCCATGTTGAACGCCTTATACCTTTTGATGAGCGGAAAAACTACTCAAAGAACTTTCTTGATTTCGATCTTCATTTCAGCACGTATAAAGAAGCAGTGGAAAGCAAATTCGAAATACAGAACGGCGATATAATATCTGTTTTTAAAGTCGGATTAATTCCGGAAAACCGTGTTACAGTCACAGGAAACGTGAAAAAGCCCGGAGTCTTTCAACTGAAACCCGGCATGTGTGTGAAAGATATTCTCCTTGAAGCAGACAGCCTGGCGAGGAATAGTTTTTCTGAACGCGGCACTATTTTCCGCCTGCTCCCCAATCTTCGCCGGGAGGTGATTTCTTTTAGTCCGCGTCTTGCGTTTGCAGGCGAAATACTGAACAACGTTGAATTGAAAAATGAGGATTCACTGGTCATATATAAAGAAAGCCAGTTTTTTCCGGAGCATACAGTCAGTGTCGGCGGTTCAGTAAGAAAACCCGGAACATACCCCCGCCATGATAATATGACAATTGCGGATCTTGTAGTGATGGCAGGCGGACTAACTGAAGGTGCTTCAAATTATTCTTGGGAACTTTCGCGGCTCGATACAACGAAGATAGGATCTCTGAGTACGATAAGAAAGTTTAATGTTCAAGATGCCTATTGGGAGGAGAAAAACGGAGAATCGAGCCTTCTTCAAGATTATGACCACCTGATGGTTCCGTCAAATCCCAGATACAATCTGCAGCGCGTTGTAGAAATTTACGGGTATGTGCTCTATCCAGGTTCGTATGCACTTAGCATAGAAAATGAAAGGCTTTCAAGTCTTATCAACAGAGCAGGCGGACTGCGTCCGGGTGCATACTTAGAAGGATCGACTTTAATACGAAAATGGAATAATGCCGGTTTGGTGCCTATAGATTTTGAAAAAGCTCTTGAAGATATAGAATCCTCTGAAAACATTAAATTACTCGCAGGTGATTCAATTATGATTTCTTTTAGACAAGAAGTTGTGATGGTGCGCGGTGAAGTATTTGTTCAGGCGGC
>CAZYAM010000011.1:0-1226 GCA_964645575.1 uncultured Ignavibacteriaceae bacterium | reverse complement strand
GTTTAGCGGCAATTACTATCGGCATTATTCAGATTACGAAGTGAGTTATAAGTTATAAGTAATAAGTAATAAGTGAAAAGTTATAAGTTATAAGTAAAAGTGATTAGCGCTAAGTGGAATTTGATGGGGAGATGGTACACATGGAGGTAGAAAGACGAAAACCACATAAGAAGTTACAATTATGGTCAAAGGCAATTGATCTTGTTGTTTACATCTATGGAATAACAAAGCGATTTCCTCGTGAAGAAGAATTTGGACTTAAATCTCAATTAAAACGTGCGGCCGTTTCAGTTCCTTCAAATATCTCGGAAGGATTAACAAGAAGAACCGGAAAGGATAAAATTCATTTTTTAAACATGGCACAGGGTTCCCTCAGTGAAATAGATGCACAAATTGAAGTATCATTCAAATTGAATTTCATTACTGAGGCAGAAAATATTGATACAAATGAACGATTATCTGAAGTGGAAAAACTTTTAAGCGGTCTTATTAGAAGTATTAGAAATGAATGACTTATTACCTATCACTTATCACATATCACTAATCACTAAACTACTAATCACTTATCACATATCACCTATCACTCATGAAGCAGTTATCTCCAAATATCTCTGAAAACCCTGATCAATTCGAAAAAAAAGAATCCGTAATCGATTGGGCAGGTATCATTTCGATACTGTGGCATTCAAGAAAATTTATTGGAATTGTTACCGGTATTGTGACTGTATTGGCAATAATTATCAGTTTGCTTCTTCCAGAGTATTTTAGATCGACAGCAACTCTTTTGCCTGATACGGATAAATCGAAGCTTTCTTCGCTTGGAGGGATATCAAATCTTGCTGCCCTTGCAGGAATAAATATCGGCGGGGAGATATTACCCGTTAAATTGTATCCCATAATATTCAAAAGCGAATCGGTGTTAAAAAATGTCATTTACTCGAGATATAAAACAAAAGAGTATCCTGATTCTGCAAATCTTATCCAGTACTGGAATATTGAGGACAAGAGTTCCGAACGCGTGTTTGAGGTTGCATTATTGAATCTTCGCAACGAATTGAATGTTTCTATGGATCTTAAAACATCAGTTCTGACTATGTCCATTGAAACAAATGAGCCGCAGTTGTCGGCTGATATTTTAAATAATATAATTCGTGAGGCAGATGAATTTATTCGGACGAAGAGAAACACAAATGCTTTAGAGCAGAGGAAGTGGATAGATGCACGAT
>CAZYAM010000010.1:9606-44871 GCA_964645575.1 uncultured Ignavibacteriaceae bacterium | reverse complement strand
GTTTTTGTCGGTAATCCTTTATCTCCGATTCCTCAATTACGCTGAGCAGTTACTACAGACTTATATATGGTTCATTCTCTGATTTTAATATTAGCGTAAATAAATCAGAATTTAAGATAAAAGGAGCAAAATGGAATGACTTTCAAGAGACCTCAAAACCAAAATTTGAGTTACGTTTTTACGACAACGATATAGCATATATCTATAAAAGAAAATTTAGACCTGCAAAAGATTTCATCCATTTCATGGATTCAACATTTAATGTAATCTCTGAGAAACAAATCAAGTATCTAATAATTGATAATCTTAGGGGCGGTGGGATGACTGACCTAGCAGATACATTGATATCTTATTTTGCTAACAGGCCATATTGCATAATCGAGAAAAAAATGACAAAAATAAGTCCTTTAACAGAAAACTTTATTGAAGGTAAAGAATCTGAAGGATACGTTAAAGATGGCTATTTTATTCAGGAATATTTGACACATAATTCTCGAACCAATCGATTCACAGGAACAACTTATATTTTAACAGGGCCGTTGTCATATTCTACCGCAACGTGTTTTGCAGCATCTGCGAAGTGTTATCATAATGCAATTATTGTGGGAGAAGAAACAGGACAACCATTATTGAGTAATGGAGATTTGAATAGATTTACATTAACAAATACAAAATTAACTTGTTATACCAGTCTTTCAAAGTATTATATGCCATGTAACAATAATGATATCTTTAATGGAGTAATACCGGATTATACCGTAATTCCAACATTAGATGATTTGCTTAACGATGTAGATAATGCATTGGAGTATACATTAAAATTGATACGAGAAGATAACGCAAAAAAGTAATTATACTGACTAATACACGGTATAGTCAATAAGGATTTCAGAGATATGAGAAGTATAGTAGCCCGCCTCAAACCTGCCTGCACTGCCGCTTCGGCAGTCAGGATTTGTAACGGTGGATACGGATGCAGCCCGTGCCGAAGGCTCCAAAGGAGTCCCTTTGGGACATCCCTTTCGGGACAATCCCACGTGACGCATAGTCTCGGCCGTTAGCTACATTTTTCCCATTTATAATCCGGAGATTTTATAAAAATAATTAAATAATTTTCAACAAAGTATTAATTCATATAATATTGTTTTTCAAAAGAAACTACATACAGACAATAAAATGAAACCTTTTATACTTATTCTACTATTCATTCTAACATTATTTTCTACTCAAGCAGAAACAATCATTGGAAAATCATTTCAATATTTATTCGATGATGTTACACCGGTTAATGGATATTATATGATACAACTTGATAGCATTCCGCCTGATGAAACAGGGATGCGCAATTTAACTTCTATTCAATTATCCAAAGAGATGGTTCCCGGATGGAATGCCGGAAATTCATTGGATGCAATTGGCGGAGAAACTGCATGGGATAATCCATTAATAACTCAAAAGTTTATAGACTCTGTTAAAGCGGCTGGATTTAAAACTGTGCGGATACCGGTTGCATGGAGCAATGGGATGGATACTTCTACATTCGCCATTAATCCAACATTAATGGCGCGTGTGGAAGAAGTTGTAAATTATGTTTTAAACGACAGCATATATGCCATCATCAACATCCACTGGGATGGCGGCTGGATGCAGCCTACGTATGCAAAACAAGAGTATGTGAATAATCGTTTGGCTGTGTTGTGGCAGCAGATTGCGGTTCGCTTCCGTGATTACGACGACCATCTTATTTTTGCCGGCACGAACGAAGTAATGATTGACGGCAATTATGGAACTCCGACACAGGAATATTACACAGTACAAAATAGTTTTAACCAGACTTTCGTTACCACCATCCGTTCGACCGGCGGCCGTAATGTGTACCGTCATTTGGCGGTGCAGGGATTTAATACGAATATAAACTACACCGTCAGTTACTTTACAGCACCAAAAGATGTTATTATAAACAGATTAATGGTTGAAGTGCACTATTATGATCCGTATAATTTTACACTGAATGGAGACAGCTCCATTACCCAGTGGGGAAAGAATGCTACTGTTCCTTTGAAGACAGAAACGTGGGCAAACGAATCGTATGTCGATGCACAGTTTCAGAAAATGAAAACAAAATTTATAGACAGCGGCTATGCTGTGCTTCTTGGAGAGTATGGCGCTATTGCGCGCCTGAATTTAGGTAGCGCAACTCTTAATGATGAACATGCTGAATTCCGCCGCTATTATATTGAATATGTTACCGGTTCAATGGTGAGGCACGGCTTGGTACCTGTTATTTGGGATAATGGTTACACAGGTGATAAATCTCTGGGACTTTTTAACCGCCAGACGGGTTCACAGGTGTATCGTTCAATTATAAAAACCATTATGGATGTTGTTGATACCGCCTACTCCAGCACGGATATTGGATTACTAGAATCATTTCCTAATACGAAAATATTTGCTTTACATCAGAACTATCCAAATCCTTGGAATCCATCAACTACCATTTCTTTCACGATCTCAAAGTCTTCGGATGTTATCTTTAAAGTTTACGATGCTTTGGGTCAGGTAGTTCAGACGCTTGTCGATAGTAAGCTCAGTACGGGAAACCACGTAGTGACTCTCGAAGGACAAAATCTCATACATATTTTGAAAAACATAAAATAAAACGTATTTTTGTAACAGATAAAAGGATATTATGAAAAGAATTATTTATATGGGCATATTCTTATTAGTTTTAACCGGACTATTAGCCGTTCAATGCAGCAGTCAGGTAAGACTTCCAAGGCTGATCAGCGATGGAATGGTATTACAAAGAAATGCCGACGTAAACATTTGGGGCTGGGCTACACCAAACGAAAAAGTAAAGATTCATTTTATGGATTCGACTTTTAATACTTCGGCAAATGAAGCCGGGAAGTGGTGTATTAAACTTTCAGATTTAAAAGTGGGCGGGCCTTTTGACATGAAGATCGTTGCAAGTAATTCTATTATCATAAAAGATATTTTAATCGGCGATGTTTGGGTTTGTTCGGGCCAATCCCAGATGGACATCAACATGAACAGAGTGAGTCCGCTTTACGAGGAAGAAATTAGAAATGCCGGTAATCCGAATATCAGATATTTTGCAGTACCGGTTGTTTACAACTTTAATTCTCCTCAAACCGATCTTCCTAATGGTAGATGGGAAAGCGTTTCCAGAGACAATATACTGAACATATCGGCGATTGCTTATTTCTTTGCGAATGAACTTTTCAACAAATATAAGATACCTATCGGACTGATTCGTTCGAGTCATGGCGGTTCACCCGCTGAAGCATGGCTGAGCGAAGATGCGGTAATGGAATTTCCAGAATATTTCCGGGAAGCGCAAAAATTTAAAGATACTGCAATCATTAATCATATTCAGAGAACTGATAACGAACGTTCAGCAGCATGGTACAATGAATTAAACAGAATAGACGAGGGTTATAATCATGAAATGCCGTGGTACAGGCCGGAAGTAGATGTATCAAATTGGCCAGTTATGAAAATCCCGGGTTATTGGGCCGATGGTGATTTAGGCGAAATTAATGGGGTGGTGTGGTTTAGAAAAGATATAAATATTTCATCCAAAATAGCAGGAAAATCCGCAAAATTATTGCTCGGCCGGATAGTTGATGCTGATTCTGTTTTTATTAATGGAGTCTATGTCGGATCAGTTAGTTATCAGTACCCTCCCAGAAGATATAGCATAGCGGAGAATATTTTTAAGGAAGGGAAAAATACAATAGTTGTCAGATTGATCAGTAATGGCGGCAGAGGCGGATTTGTATTAGATAAATCTTATGAGTTGGTAATCGGAGATAGAATAATCGATTTGAAAGGAGACTGGCAATATCACCTGGGTGCTAATATGGAACCGCTGCAACCTCAAACATTTATGAGTTATAAACCTACGGGACTTTACAACGGAATGATTGCTCCTTTAACAAATTATCGCATAAAAGGAGTAATATTTTATCAAGGTGAGTCAAATACAGACAGGCCGCTGGAATATGTAAATTTGTTTCCGGCTGTTATTAAGAACTGGCGAATTAAATGGGGACAGGGTGATTTTCCATTTTTGTATGTTCAGCTTCATAACTATATGGAAACTCAAGACCATCCTACTGAAAGCAATTGGGCATTAACACGCGAAGCGCAGCTGAAAACATTATCATTGCCAAATACAGCTATGGCTGTGGCAATAGACCTTGGCGAATGGAACGATCTCCATCCGTTAAATAAAAAAGATGTGGCAAAAAGATTAGATCTTGCAGCTCAAAAGACAGCATATAATGAGAAAAACATAGTTGCATCAGGGCCTATTTTTCAAAAGATGTTGATTGAAGGAAGCAAGATAATTCTCACATTCTCAAATATCGGATCGGGACTTATTGTAAAAAGCGGAAAAAAACTTAAACAATTTGCAATAGCCGGCAAAGATAAAATGTTCGTATGGGCAAACGCGAAGATTGCCAATAATAGGGTTATTGTGTGGAATCAAAAGATAAAAAAACCTGTTGCTGTGCGATATGCCTGGGCAAATAATCCAGAAGGTGCTAATCTTTACAATAAGGAAGGCCTTCCTGCATCACCGTTCAGGACTGATAATTGGCTGCTAAATAATAAATGATTCAGACAATTTGCAACCGTATCTATCAATAGGGATGATGATAGTCTATAGCCGTTGATAAAAACCATCACCCCGCTTTTATAGTTTCCAATCCATGCGCATTCGGGCCTGTCTCCGAGCGCCGCAGCAGAAAGGCGAAAAGAAAGGCAAAGAATCCAAGTGAAGAAAATATCCACATTCCCAGCGTATAACCGCCCGGATTCGCAGCACTGGCGCCTGTGTAATCATTCGCCCACCCAATCATTAGATTAAAACCCGCAAGGCCGATATTTTGGATCATTGTCATCAATCCAAAAGCTGTTCCAAGTTTTGACTGGTCAACAATATATGCAACCGACGGCCACATCACACCCGGTATCAATGAAAATGCAATTCCCATCATCGCCATAGGGATGTACAAGGAAAGATGCGTATACGCCATTATCAAATATACAGGTATAATTAATAGCGAACCATACATCATAAATTGTGCGCGACGTCCAACTTTATCAACCAATAATCCAAAGAGAGGAGTTGCTATCATAGCAAATAATGTAAGCATACTCGAAAGGAATCCGCCAAACTCGCGGGTCGTTCCATGTGCTTCAATAAAGAATTTTACAGCGAATGTCTGGAAAGGAAAGATCGCCGAGTAGAAAGTGATACAAAGCAGAACGATATACCAATATGATTTTCCAAATCCGAATAAATCTTTGAAAACAACTTTATCTGTCTCTCCTGCTGCACCGATTTGATACACTCGATCTGCCCGTGATTCAAGCCCCCAGTATAAAACAGCACCTGCAACACAAATAACGCCAAACACAACCGATATAATCAGCGGTCCCTGCCAATTCTCAAATGCTTTCGATGCCCATGATGGTGAATTCAGCGCCGCAAATGAGCCCAAACGTGCAATGGTTAAATTGATTCCGAATGCAAAGCTGAGTTCTTTCCCTTTAAACCATTTCGCTATCGCTGTTGTTACCGCAACAATGAGCGATTCAGCACCAAGCCCGAAAACAAGTCTTCCGGCAGCCATAATTTCTAATTTCGGTGTGGCGGCTGTAATAACAGCACCAATCATACATAGAAGAGCAAATATGAACGTCGATTTCTTTGTTCCCAACCTATCAATAACAAATCCGCCGATGAGGACCATGAAAATATTTGGAATACTATAAATCGCTTGCAGCAGCCCGATATTGGAATCTGTAAATCCCAATTGATCCGCAAGCATATCGGCCATCGGACTGACGGCATCATAGATATAGTAATTGCCGAACATTGCCAGGCTGATAAGAATTAGGACTATCCAGCGGAATGCTCTTGGCGGTTCGGATTTAATTTGTATTATTATATCAGTCATAATTATTCTCTTAAAGAAAAAGCGCTGATCGAGTTTCCGGTACAGCGCTTTTGTGAATTCATTTTATAACTTTATCATATTACTTTACATTTCGTAATATTGCCAGCAGGAAATTCCAGAACTTTTCCACCGTATCGATATGTATTTTTTCATCGGGAGAATGCACGCCTTCAAGTGTAGGCCCAAATGATACCATATCTATTCCCGGATATTTTTCACCTATGATCCCGCATTCGAGTCCCGCATGAATTGCTTTTATCGCCGGTTTCTTTCCTGTTAGTTCTTTATATGTTTCGCTAGCAGTATTCAAAATTTTCGATTGCATATTCGGTTTCCAGCCCGGATAGCCATCTGATGTCTCAACCTTTGCACCGCCAAGCTGCATTATCGTCGCAACAGTGTGAACAATCTCGTCTATTTCAGACGCAACAGAACTTCGTTGACTGGTGATAATGGTAATGTTTTTCGCTTCTGTTTTAACAATCGCAGTATTAGTCGACGTCTCGACCAATCCCCGAATATCCGCACTCATTTTAATAACACCGTGCGGCAAGGCGGATATGGTTTGAAGTATTTTCTTTTGAACCGCTTTCTTCAGCGCTTTTCCTTTCTTCTTTCTTTTAACTTCTTCAATGATAATTGAAAGATCGGGTTCAGCTGTGGAGAGTTCTTCTTTAAGTATTGAATTGTATCGCGATACTGCTGCGCTTGCATCATTAAGTTTTTTATTCGGAACGTACACGAAAGCTTCCGCCTCGCGCGGAATCGCATTGCTCTTGTTCCCCCCCTCTATTGCTGATATACGCACACCAAGCTTATCAAGCTCAATTAAGGTACGATTTAATATCTTAAGTGAATTACCACGTCCTTTATCTATTTCCAATCCCGAATGTCCGCCTTTGAGCCCTTTAACCTTTACAATAGCCGGTGCATATCTTGAATCGACAGATTCATATGCGACTTTCCATTTTCCTGTAGTATTTTTTCCGCCCGAACATCCGACAAATAGCTCACCTTCCTCTTCGGAATCAAGATTCATAAGAATCCTGCTGGAAATAAATCCGGGCTGCAGGTTATTTGCTCCGGTCAGTCCAGTCTCTTCATCCACGGTAAAAAGAAACTCCAGCGGTCCATGTTCAATCGATTTGTCTTCCATAAGCGCAAGATTTGTTGCAACGGCGACACCGTTATCCGCTCCCAACGTTGTTCCGTTTGCCATTAAATAATTGCCTTTCACTACCAATTCGAGCGGATCTTTCTCAAAGTTGTGAACTTTATCTTTATTTTTCTCGCAGACCATATCGAGATGCCCCTGCAGGCAGACCATCGGGACATTTTCACGCCCCCGGGATGCCGGTTTACGGACAATAACATTAAGCACCTTATCACGCTTTACATCAAGACCAAGTTTCTTTGCCATCTCGACGATGTAATCGGATATTTTCTTCTCGTTTTTTGAACCGCGCGGAATTTTGCTAATCTCTGCAAAATATTTCCACACCAATTCCGGTTTTAAGCCTTCTAGCGGATTAGACATATTATCCTCTTATATTTTTTTTAAATGATTAGAATTTCTATCATAATACACAACACCTTAAGTATATAAATAGTGCCGTAATATTTAATATCACATATCACATCATTGCCGTCGGCGGCGCAGGTTCATCTGCCCTTCCTGCTTTCGATAAAGGGACATAGATCAAATATAATACAAGTATCACAAAAACCGGTATCGCAAACCATGACGCAACTGATTCGAATCCTTCAATCGTCCAGAATTCAGGTTTACCGCTCATACGATCCCGGACAAATACAACAGTAGCAATAAATAATCCCATCAGCGCCTCTCCCGCAATCAATCCGGATGCCGATAAAATTCCGGCATTCTCGATTCTTGCCTTTTGGGCATCATTATGACCTCGTTTGGAGGCGCGTTTATCGACCCAACCGCGAACCAAGCTGCCAACAAATATTGCAAATGTTGTTTCCAGCGGTAAATACATTCCGACAGAAAACAACATCGGACTTTTTACCCTAATCAGGATTAATGATATGCCCATCGCGATTCCGACAAGAACTAACGGCCAAGCCATTTCACCACCGACTATCCCCTGCGATAACGCTGCCATTAATCCTGCCTGCGGCGCAGGAAGCTCAGGACCGCCGAATCCACCTGATGACGGATTACTTGCAAGATCGGAATTATGAAGAACAAAAAGCGGAAAGAACATCACCAATCCGGCAAGTATAACTCCGATTATATCACCGACCTGCATTTTCGACGGTGTACCACCGAGGATATACCCCACTTTCAGATCTTGAAGCATTTCTCCGGCAACGGCCGACGAAACACATACTACTGCAGCAACACCAAGGACGGCGGCAACTCCCTGGATTCCTGTTACGCCGATAATTACCATTGTTAATGCAGCAACAACCGTTGTGGCAAGTGTTAATCCGGAAATCGGATTATTCGATGAACCGATCATACCGACAAGATTACCGGAGACTGCCGCAAAGAAAAATCCTGCAATTAACATAACCACGGCGGCAAGGATTGCGCCAAGGAGCATGTTTGTAAAGTAGAAGTAAAGCATAATCATCAATGTAAAAACAGCTACAATACCAAGAATGACCGCTTTAAATGAAATATCTTTTTCAGTCCTTTCTGTCGCCGCTTTTACAGCAGCCGATTTCTTCACATCAGCAACTCCGCGTTTGATGCCGGCAATCAGGTTCTTACGCATTTTCCATAGAGTGTAGCATGCACCTACAAGCATGCCGCCTACAGCAATAGGCCGTACAATGTAGCGATAGAGATGATCTGTAACTGCACCCCAGGCTTTCAGCGAATCACCGTTATTTGCGACCAGATAAGTATCGATTAGTTGAGGGCCGAGGAAAAACACAAGCAGCGGTACAAATAATCCCCACGCAAGAACACCGCCTGCAAAGTTTAATGCTCCGAGTTCCGGTCCGATAATGTACCCAACACCGATATATGCCGGCGTAGCTGCCGGTGCAGAAATTGTTGTGATACCACCGCCAAGAATTTTTTCCGAATTTGTACTCAAACCAAGTTTCACAAACGATTCTTTAATACGGCCGACGATTACTTGAAAATCATTAGACGAATGGAATATTCCCAGCCCGTCAGCCAGTTTAATTATTGCACCGACTGCCATTGCTTTAAAGAGCATAATCGCCGCCCCTGCACCGCGCTGGCCTGCTTTATGAATTTCTGCAGCAGCCACAGATTCCGGAAACGGCAGCGACTGATCTTCCACCATAACACGCCTTAAAACGGTCACAAACATAATTCCCAGAATCCCGCCAAGAATCATCAGCGATGCAGCGATTAAGTATTCAATCAGCATATTTTCAGAAGTGAAACTCCAGATATGCAGGATCACAAATGCAGGAATAGTAAAGATCGCGCCCGCCGCAACAGATTCGCCGATTGAACCGACCGTTCTTGCGAAATTTTCTTCGAGAATCGATCCTCTCATGATTTTTAGCAATGCCATACCAATGACTGCAGCAGGATATGTTGCAGCTATTGTCATTCCAGCTTTTAATCCTAGATAAGCATTTGCAGCGCCGAGCACCACGCACATTACCAGACCGATAAGCAGAGCGCGGATTGTAAACTCTTTCATGTCTGTATTTACAGGAACATATGGTATAAATTTTCTCAAACTGCCTGTGTTTGTTCCCTCTGCCATAAACATCTCCTTACGTTAAACAGAACATTAAATTAAGGAATAAAAATCGCTTTTGTAATATACCAAGCCATATGCGGATTTTCTTTCAGTCGGCGCATGGAATAAGCATACCATTGTTCGCCAAACGGTATGTATATCCGTAAGTTATGGCCATCACTCACAATTGAGTCACGACGCCTCTCGCGCACACCAAGAAGCATTTGAAATTCATACTGCTCTTTTCCTAATCCATATTTTTGCACTATTTCATAAGCGCTGTCAATTAAATATTCATCATGCGTCGCAATACCAACAAAATAACCGGTTTTAATAATATCTCTTAAAAGTTTTAGAAAATTATCACGTATTTCCTGCTTTTTTTTATATGCGATTGAAGGCGATTCATTGTAAATACCTTTACAAAGGCGGATATTCGTTCCATCTTTCATAAGTGCACGAACATCGTCTGCACTTCTATGCATATAAGCTTGAATAACAATACCGGTATTTTTAAAACCCTCCGAACGGAGCCGCCTGTACATAACAAGCGTATCATCTATCGTCGCCGCGTCTTCCATATCAATCCGGACAAAATTACCGATACGATCTGCTTCTTCAATAATTGCCTTAAGATTGCGATAACCAAGTTCTTTGTCGATTTTCAGGCCGAGTTGAGTCGGTTTGACCGAAACATTGGAATTAAGGCCGTTCTCCTTTATCGATCGAAGAATTGAAATGATTCCTTTTTTTATTAGTTCGGTCTCGTCCGCATTTTTTACATCCTCACCCAACAGATCCATTGTTGCTTTCATTCCGTTTTCGTTGAGGTTCTTTCCAACACGAATGCCGTCGGACAGATGGACACCTGCGATATATTTTTTTGCCACCTGACCTACTATTGTTTTTGGAATGAACGGAAGTACTGTCGTGATAAGCTGGTTCAGTATCGGCATAACTTCCTATTTATTGCGGGCTGATTTCCGTAGAAATACCAATCTAAATCCGTGTCAATATAGCCACACAGGCTCGGAAAAGCAATAAAAAATCCTCCAGATTGGAGGATTAAAAAGAAGGAATTTTGTTGAATTTCCAATTATTCCAAGGAACCAACACATATTTCTTTAGTGGCATTAATGTAAAAATTATTTTTAACTCATACTTTTCATCAAAGATAAACCTTATATATTTATTGTGACTTTGCATAATATACTTAATCAGAAATCAAAATTATCCGGATTTGCACCGACACGCTCATTCCTATTCAGACTATCGATTGCCTGCATATCATCAGGTGTAATTTCAAAATCGAAAACCTTTGAGTTTGAAATAATCCTGTCACACCTGCTAGATTTCGGAATCGTAACAACGCCCTTCTGCAGACTCCATCGCAGTACAAGTTGAGCAATATCCTTTTTATATTTCTCAGCCATATTACGAAGTTCCCTGATATTGAATATTTTTCCCTGCATAAGCGGACTCCAGGCTTCGTACTGAATAGAATGACTGCGGCAGAAGTCAATCAGTTCCTGCTGGATAAGACGCGGATGAAATTCCATCTGGTTCACCATTGGTATTACTTTGCAGTGCGCCAGCAGATCCTGCAAATGGTGGCGCAGAAAATTACTGACACCTATAGCACGCACACATCCTTCTGCATATAAATTTTCAAGAGCTTTCCATGTCTCAATATACTTTCCTTTAACCGGCCAATGGATCAGGTATAAATCGAGATAATCGAAATCCAGCAATCTTATACTTTCATCAAAAGCACGTAGCGTACTAGTATATCCTTGATCAGGATTCCACACTTTACTTGTGACAAATATTTCTTTACGGGGCAAATTGCTTTCTTTTATTGCCTGACCCACACCACGTTCATTTGCATAAAGAGATGCCGTATCGATATGCCTGTATCCTGCAGATAATGCGCATTGCACGGTCAGCCGCACTTCTTCATCCGGAATCCGAAAAACTCCCAGTCCAAAATACGGCATCCCAACACCATTGTGCAATTCAACAGTACCTTTTATATCTGAAATCTTCATATGGTGGAGGAGATTTTTATAGAATATTTCGTATTGTATCCCGCTATTTCAGAGTCTGAGCAAAAAGCCATTTATAGAGCTCAGGATCTGCATAAGCTTTAGTCCATGATTGAGGATGGTCTGCCTCCAGATAAAGTGTATATCTGATATTGCTTCCGCATGTTTTTAATGCATCCACAAGAATTTCAGTCTGCCAAGATTCCACTGCACGATCTTCACCACCGTGGAAAGTCCAGATTGGAAGCTCTTTAAGCACACAAATATTATCCGGAATTTCCCTGCTTCTGAATTTATAAGCACCTGCAATAGGCACAATCGCTGCAAAATATTTAGGATAACGCAAAGCGAAATTCCACGTTCCGGCTCCTCCCATACTGAGTCCGGTTAAATACACGCGCTGAGTATCTATTGAATACTTTAATTTTATTCGATCAAGCAATTCCTTTAATGGATCGATATAGTTGTCCCAAAGTTTCTTATCAAGCGCTAGTTGCGGAGATACGACGACAGCAGGGAAATCTTTTTGTTCATCCAGAGTCTTAGGCAGCGGATGCTTTTTTAAAAGTTTTAGATCATTTCCCCGTTCGCCCATGCCATGAAGGAAAAGTATCAATGGCCACTTTCTTTTATGATCTTTTCCGTACGATTCAGGGATATAAAATAAATAGTTAATATCAGCCGTCGAATATGCATTTTGACCTTTCACAGAGATCTTCGGAGCCTCCTGATGTACCAGTGAATAATTATTCTTTCCACATCCTATAAAAATAAAAATTATTGCTACTGAGAATGTTAAACTAATAATGGAAAAACGAAAATAATATCGTGCCTTAGCGTGATCCTTTTTAATAAAGTATTCAGAAAATACATATTAGAAACTTCCGGAACTTTATTATGGACAGTCATTGCAAATCCCGCTAAAAACGGGATAAACTCAGTGAAGCAATCTCATACTCATATTTTGAGAAAAATTGAATCGCTTTAGCACAAAACACATTACAACAACAGGCTTTTTCTAATTTTTCAGATGTTTCTATGAGTGATTTATTATTTCATCAATAGCAATCTATACGGTTATTTTCTCTCAAATTGCCTGATAATAGAATGAGAAATACCTAATATCAGAGCAAGACGAAAGCTGGATTCACCATCGACCATGCTTGTCCGATAAACAAGAAGATTATATAGAAATGTGATGATCAAGCTTACAACAAGAATAACCGTAAATGCAACGATAAAATCTGTTGCCAATTTGTTTATATTGATCTGAGGAACTCCTCTTGTTTGTCGATCGATTTTTTTCATATTATATTCCTCTTTTTTGATACACTCCCGATTGTATATTATTGTGATTGTTCTTTCACCCCACATTGTATTTGAATATTGCTTAATAGATAATACTTTTCCATTTTCTTGTAGACTTCAGGATTCATCATAAACCATTTCGGCAGTTTTATTCCCTCTCTGAAACTCAATCTTCGATTTAATATTGACGGACGTGCAAGATATGAATCATTGTCGCATCCGGTGCAAATCCCATATCCGTACTGAAGACTACCGGGGTCTTGCCGATATATGATGCTGCAAATTGTGAATTCCTATCTTTTGTGTTTGAAAAATTGTGCTGCCCTGTCAGCGTGTATTGTCCGGAAATACTATGAATTAATTTTAACAATTCAAGCGCTTCTGGTGAAATCTTCGGATTAACAGGCTTGATTTCGTTTTCAGAAGCCTGTAGAAAAGAGGCGTTTAATATTAATAATATCAAAACTAATAAAAAGAGTATTTTTTGCAATTTCATATAATTAATATTTCCTTTTATGATATGTAATTGATATTACCAATAATGATGAACAAGATTCCGCAATCGGCCATCATAGATTTCTTTTATTTTCTTCATTACAGCATCCGGAATAGGCGGCATACCGGCAGCGCTGAAATTCTCTTCAGCCTGTTTTGGATTTTTTGCACCCGGAATAGTGCATGAAACAGCGGGATTCATAAGAATCCATTTAAGCGCAAACTGAGTCATCGTCATTCCAGATGGTACAAGCTTACGAAGCTGATCAACAACTTCAAGGCCCAATTCATAATCGACGCCTGAAAATGTTTCTCCTCTATCGAACGCTTCTCCATGCCGGTTAAATGATCTATGATCATCCATTTCAAAATTTGTTAATTTTGACATTTTGCCTGTAAGCATACTAGAAGAAAGCGGCAACCTAACAATCACTCCTACTTCGCACTTGATTGCTTCACCAAAGAATAATTCTGAAGGTCTCTGCCGAAAAATATTATAGATTATTTGGACAGATTGAACACCTGGAAATTCTATTGCCTTAAGCGCTTCTTCAACCTTTTCAACACTCACTCCATAAAACCGCAGTTTACCAGCCTGAACGAGATCGTCAAGAATTCCAAATACTTCCGGTTTGTAGTATACTTCGACAGGTGGACAATGAAGCTGTAGAAGATCAATTGCATCTGTATCCAAATTCTTCAGACTGCGTTCAATGAATTCTGTAATATTTTTTTTGTCGTAACCAGCTGAATTATGAGGATTAAGCCTCCTGCCTGCTTTTGTTGCAATATAAAATTGCTCAGTCCGTTCACGTCTCAATTGAGCAAGGAGCCGCTCGCTTCTTCCGTCTCCATACACATCAGCCGTATCAAAGAAGTTAACGCCTGTATCCAGTGCTTTGTGAAGAGCGGCAAGCGAATCGTTATTGTTCACCGATCCCCACGCACTTCCGATCGCCCATGCACCAAAGCTTATTGCCGATACTTTCCAGCCTGTTCTTCCGAATTTTCTATATTCCATTTTTCCACTTTCCATTTTTTTTAGAATTCAAATAAGAGACTGACTTTCGGCTCTACCCGATCCTGTTTAACAAACGAACCATCTGATCGAATTGAACCGTCTGGATTTCTATCCGTGAATGTCCGTTGATAAAGAGTAGATATCATTAAAAATGGTACAGGTTTATATCCGATCTCTGCACTTAAGATAGTAGAATTATCGAACACAAAAACTTTGCCTATATTTGCCTTATCATAAGCAGCGCGTATCATAATACTGGAAATTGCAGGCAGTTGAAGTTCAGCATGCAGCACACCTTCGTTTTTGTTGTTAAACGGCGCCTGATAACCGGCAACGATATGAAATGTATTTAAAACACTTACTATCAATTCACTATAATAACCGCGGTTTGCTGTAACATTCTTGAGTGTATCCGATTTACTCCTATTATTCGGCGCATCATATCTATCGTACTCATACAACGCATTGAAATATGCCGGCAGATATCTATTGCCATTAAAGCGCAATTCGTATTTTCCACGTAATTCGACAAGCTCAAGACCTGAAAAGAACAAATTAATACCGATGGATGAACCCTGCCCGTAATTTACAATTTTAGCATAATCAAAATACAAAGTAGATTTTATCTTCGAGTATGAAATAATCGGCAATCCAAGGTCGAAACCCATCACGGTCAATCCCCTGCCGCTTGAATCGGCGGATGTTATATCTGCATGCTCGTTTAAATCACGAGCATAAGTCACACCTATTTCGAAATTATTTATTACCGGTATTTTTTCAAGATTTGTAAATTTTAACGGTTTCACATAAGGACGAAGACCTAACAGGCCCTTACCAGCAAGATTGCTGTACATCAATTCGAAACCGAATTTCTCAAAATTCAAATCCAATTCAATACCTATTCTCCTGAGATCATAACTTGCAGTATTGCGGTAATTATAAATGATAGAGCCGTGTCCAAGAAGAGAATAATCAAGTTGTCCAAGACGAGTATAAAACGTATCTCCTTTCTGCGCCCAGCGTATATAACGGATGATTCGAAGATAGTCCTCGAATTCATCATAATCACCTGTTCTTATTTTGCCTTCCGTTGAGAAACGAAGATTCAAATCAAGTCCAATACCAAGCTGTCCAAATGAAACTTCAGGTGCAAGATTAATTAAATAATATGTCTTTCCATCAATAAATGTAGCACCAAAACCGACCGGCATCGATCCGATTGTTTGATTTGTAGCGATTGCCGAGACATTTTCATCCTGTGCATTCAGTAACAACACACAGAAGACTACGGCAAGGATGATGGACGTTATTATTCTCGATTCTTTCATACAACCTCCAAATGTTTATTCTCTATTTAAATTCCAAAAAGAATCCTGCAAATGAATACTGCAGCCAGCATACCGGCAAGATCGGCAAGTAGTCCGACAGGCACAGCATGTCGTGTATTTTTAATACTCACAGATCCAAAATAGACGGCAAGAATATAGAATGTCGTTTCCGAACTTCCGTATAACGTCGAGGCAAGCACACCTATAAAAGAATCCGGTCCGTGCACTTTCATCAATTCCGTCATTATGCCTAAGGATCCGCTTCCTGAAAGAGGACGCATTAGAGCCATCGGTAAAGTTTCCGGCGGCATTCCAATCAAATTCGTAAGCGGTGCAATAATCGAGGTTAATACATCCATAGCTCCGCTTGCCCGGAAGATACCGATAGCAAACAGCATTGCTACCAGGTATGGAATAATACGAACTGCTGTATGGAATCCATCCTTCGCTCCTTCGACAAAAACTTCATAGACACGGACTTTCTTTAAAAAACCCCAGATTAAGAAAACCGCTATCATAAGCGGGATAGCAAGAACAGAAATATAATTGATGATATTACGAAAGAGATCAGTCATTTTTCATCTCCTCCGATTTTTTTGTATCATCGATCAGCTCACGTTTATACCTTGGCAGCCGCTGGAGAAGTTTTGATGCGACAATTCCTGTAATTGTTGCACACCCTGCAGCAAAGATGGATGTACCGATAATAATACCTATATTCGTCGAACCTACCGCTGCACGCACTGCCATTGCCGTTGCCGGAATTAAAATCAGTCCGCCTGTATTAATTGCGAGAAATGTTACCATTGCGTTTGTCGCTGTTCCGATTTTAGGATTAAGCTTGTTCAATTCCTCCATTGCCTTTAATCCTATTGGTGTTGCAGCATTGCTCAATCCAAGCATATTTGCCGCGGTGTTCATAATAATAGCGCCGATTGCCGGATGATCGGATGGAATGTCAGGAAATAAACGTTTTGTAATCGGTGTAAGCATACGTGTGAGTATTTTTACCAGTCCTGCTTTTTCTGCAACCTTGATAAGTCCAAGCCAAAGAGCCATGACGCCGATTAATCCGATGGCAATTTCTACGGCAATGTTTGCGAAATCAATAGCGGCTTGTGTAATTGCTTTTAATTTCACGAATCGAATAGATTCCATAACAATTGTTGCTTTTGCCATACTATAATCATCCGAGAATTCGATCTTCTCGATTTTCCCTGTAAGTTTATCCTTTCCGGATGCCGATTTTGCCATATGTTTCCATAATACCGGTGTTTCATCTGTACAGGTAAAAATAAAGTTACCTGTCTTGTTCGGTAATAATGAAAGTTCAACCTTTTGCTTTACTTCTTTAAGTTGAGTTGATGTCCCGTAGAAATCGTTAAACTGACTTGCTGTGAGATAGAATTGTCCTTCGCATCTTGTCGCTGTACCTGATGGTAATTGTGAAGGAATTAGAACTACCTCCAATGGTATGTCGTTACGGTAGGTATTCCTGGCTTCATCATTGATGTCATTACCGACACCAACGACAAGCGCTATGACGATTAGGAAAAGCCAGATATAATTCAGCATTATAAGTCCTATTGTAATTTAAGACTTCTTGTGAACCAAAATAAATTCGTCGTCAAATTATTCTTTTATGCTGAAAAAACCAAGCGGAATATTAAAAGGCAGGATATTTATCACATCAATCGGCTGCAACAACGGGTTCTAACCGGCAGTATCGTGTTGAATTTCCCGTTTAAACCGTTATTCAAATATTATACAGAGAATGGGAATAAAAACAATCTGCACTTATCATTTTCATTGCCCCCTTTTTGTGCTTAATGCCCCCATTTCTTTGCTCCTTCTCGTTCTTTTTCTTTGTTAAATTCTTCAAATATTTTCACCTGTTCGTCGTTTAATATTTTCCTAATCTCCATACGCGTCGAATCTCGTATTGCAATTGCACATTTCTTGTATACTTCCATTTTTTGCCGTCGTGATTCAAGAATAGAATCCACCTGAGCAATCTGCATTTCGTTCAGATGAAGGTGTTCGCTTAATACTTTAATAAACTCGCCATGTCCCTTTCCTCTTGGAAACGGCGCTTTATCACAAACACGATCTTCCAAGAACCAGCCGCAAAGGATCCCGAGCATAAAACTCAAAATTATAAACATAATTGTCTTAGTTTTTGGTTTCATATTTGGCCTCAATTTTTATTTTGTCATCACTGCAAAAAGAAGATCGTTCTTTGAAAGAGTACCGGGTTGCAACAAAACCTGTGCAACTGCAGAATCTCCATTCGATCCATCAATTAGCGCCTCCGCTATGCCCGGAGATGCGTCTTTGTTAAAACTCGTAAGAAGAAATAAAACAAACACGGTCGTTGCTATGGCAATAAACATATTACGCGCAAGCGGCTCTATTCCAAGCCAATCCCTTGATTGTTCATCACTTTCCCTTGCTAAGTGCATTATACGTTCGGAAAAAGCATGTGGAAGTTCTATTTCATCTAAAGCCCGAATTTCTTTCCTTATTTCTCTGGCATTTTTAACAAACTGCCGGCATTCGGGACAGACTTCCAAATGTTCGAGCACCTTAAGTTCTTCACTGCCTTCGATTTCGCCGTCCACATAAGATGATATGAGCAATTGTACTTCTTTATGACTCATATTCACTCCTTGAAATACTCATTTAATAAATTCTTCATTTCTCTCCGTGCACGAAAGATGCGCGACTTCACCGCTTCTAACCGTAAACCTAATGTTTCAGCAATTTCATTATATGAGAAATCCTGATATTCTCTTAATACAAGAACTTCCCGATGTTCCGGTTTCAGCCGCCGCAAAGCCGATTGAATCACTCTTTGTTTTTCCTCTGTCAGTATTGAATCAGAAGCCATCGAATAATCTTTATTCTTCCTGTCCTTTTCTAATGTATCTTCTGTTAAATAATCCAATGACAATACGCGCCTGATTTTCCGTTTTCTGATTTCATCAATACATAAGTTCACTGTAATCCTGTACAACCAGGAAAAGAACGATGCATCAAATTTGAATTTGGGAAGCGAACGATATACCCGAATGAACACCTCCTGTGCAATATCTTCAACGTCATCTCTATTGCCCATTGTCATGTAAATCAAGTTCGCCACCTGACGCTGATAACGACGGACAAGTAATTCAAATGCCTGATGATCACCATTCTGTATTGATTTAATAAGTGTGAAATCGTCAGCCACCATCGTTTCAGTCTTTGTATTATAAACGCTTCAGGTAATAAATTGTTTCCAAAAATATTCAATATTGGCAATAAATAACAAGGTCTTAAAAATATTTTACGCTGACCGAATCGGGTCGGAAATACCTTAATTCAGTATTACTCAGTCCAGTACTTGTTCAATAACACCACCGCACAATAGATCGTCACAGTCGTATATTACGACAGACTGTCCAGGTGTAATTGCACGCTTTGTTTGATCAAATACTACCCGAATTTTACCTGTTTCCTCAGATGAAACAAGCGATTCCGTTGCTTCATCCTTATATCTGACTTTCGCCTGCACGCGCATACTTCTCTCAAGTCCGGCTATACCGCTCCAATTCACTTGGCCGGCAACCAGCGTTCTATGATGAAGTTCGGAATCCGGTCCGATCATCAACCTGTTAGATGTGCTGTCTATGGCTGTCACATACATTTTTTTCTTGTGCGCGCCAATGTTTTTCCTCTGTCCGATTGTATAGAAAGGGTATCCGTTGTGTTTCCCAACGACTTGGTTATTAAGAATGATATCGCCGCCAAATACTTTTCTTTTGAGGTCCGGTACTTGTTCAACTAAAAACCGTTTATACCGATCATCCGGTATGAAACAGATTTCAAAGCTTTCTTTCTTGCACACATCATTCAATCCATACTGCCGCGCCAGTTGCCGGACATCCGCCTTTGAAAGTTCCCCCAGCGGAAATATCGTCTTGCCTAATGCTTTCTGAGGAACCGCCCAGAGTGCGTATGACTGATCTTTCTCCGCACACTTTCCTCGTGAGATAACATATCTCTTACGTTGTCCGTCATAACGGACACGAGCATAATGTCCGGTAGCAATAAAATGAGCTCCTAGATTCTCCGCTTTCTCCAGCATTGCACCCCATTTGATCTTTCGATTACAGATTACACATGGATTTGGTGTCCGTCCATTTAAGTACTCATCAATAAAATTTTTTATAACAACATTTTTAAATTCATCCCTGATATTCACTACATAATGAGGGAAACCGAGGCTTTCAGCAATATTCCGTGCATCCGTCACTGTTTTTAAATCACAGCGAATATTTTCACTGACCGGCATACCTTCTTTTTCCATATAGTCGTACGTATTTAATGTTATGCCTATAACGTTATAGCCCTCTTTTACCAATAATGCTGCAGCCACCGAAGAATCCACTCCGCCGCTCATACCCACTGCAACTGTAATATTTTTTTTATCAGCAACCATCTTTCTTAAAAGATACTAAACTATTTCTCCGCGTTCAAAGAATGTGTATTGAGACATAAATATAAACCTTATCAAGGTTCTAGACCTTGACAAAGTTTACGATTACTTACACGCAAACTGCTTTCAAAAAATCTGATCTAATGGTTGCTTGTCCGCCATAATGCCTACGGCACTCGGACAGGGATTCTACATTATTGGCGGAAGGCCGCTTATTTACACAAGCTGAATCCTGATACTAAAACAATTTTGATTCAAGGATTGATAACATTGTCAAGGTTTCTGTGTACCTTTAAAGATAATCTTGATAATTTCCCCTCTCCTAATATAAGTAGGTTATTATTCAGTGGGCTATACCGAGACTATCGAGGTCTTTAATAACTTGCTCTTTGTTCCCCCAGTCGCTCCACAGAATTCCCTCAGCACGCAGGACAAATAAACTTTCCGGAATTACTTCAAGCACGCATTTAGAAAAGTTTTTAGATGGTATGCCGTCAAAAGCATCCGCAATAAATTGTTCCTCTTCATCTGTTCCATAGACTGACCTTGCTTTTTTAAAAGCATCGTAAATAACCTCCAGGTGCCGTCGGTACATTTTCACTAGTGTCTCGCATTTTGCAGCAAGCACCAATGAATTCCACAAGCACCCTGTATTGAAAAATTCCCTCGCTTCTTCCAGCTTCGGTTTTTCTCTGAAGCGAACGACTTTATAGAAACGGTTTCCTTCATGCAGCAAAAATTTTTTGCTCGGCTCAATCCAGCCATATTGCAAATTAATATCAGAAGGCTTTATTCCTAACAATACTACGAAATCCGGATGCTTCCCCACAAACGATATCGCATGCTCGACATATCTCAGGAACCGGTTTTCCTCCCCTATAAAATGGTCGGAAGGAAAGATCGCAATAGTAGCTTCCGGATCACGAAAGTAGATATGCGACAGCGCAAGATACACACTTGCCGCCGACTCTCGGTTTTCCGGAGCAACAAGAATGGCTTTTCGTTCACGTTCTTTAATCTCTTCCTGTATATAACTTCGATGTCTGCGATCGATAACGATCTGAAGTTGCCTTGCGGGAATAATTTTTTCAACACGATCCAGTGTATGGCGCAGCATAGATCGCTTGCCAATGATGGCAGAATACTGTTTAGGACGCTCTATACCGTAACGCTTGCGGATAAAATCCTGCAGGCGTTTTCCTTCCCCTCCGGCAAGAACAATTCCCCAAAGATGATCTGTGCTCGACATATGGCGCATCTGTTTTTTAAGCAGCACATACACACTGCATTTTTAATTATATATTTCATGCAATGCCTGATTTATACAGGAAATGTAGGAAAGAACTCCCATTGACGCAAGAGTTGAGAAAGTAAATATTCACAGATTACAGCAATTATGTCAATATTCTTCTATGAGTTGCTTTGAGATGAAGGCTGCAGTATATTTTTAGTAATAATACATTTTCTTCAATAAAAAGACCTGCTATTTCAACGCTTCTTTAATCAACCATTTATTCCAATTAATCGACCATTCTTTTTCATTTTTTTCTTTTACCATTGTTAATGGACAATACATAATAGGGTCATTAGGCGTTTTTCTTTTAATTATTTTATCAAGTAATATTTCTATAGACTTATAACCCATCTGGAAACAGTTTATCCCGACAAGGCCCTGGACATAACCATTCTTAACATATTCCAATTGAGCCGGAACCGCATTCCCTGCCACTACTTTCACTTCACCCGGATTCCATGCCAGACTATTCTTTACCTGAAGCGCTGAACTGGTAATGAATATCCATCCTTTGATATTGGGATTTGCCTTCTGTACTCGTTTTACTGTTCGCGATGCTATTACAGGAATATCCAAATTATATATAATATTCTCCTGAGGGAGAACAATATTTTGATATTTTTTTATTTCTTCCTTAATTCCTTGAAGCCGGCGCTGTAAATTTAATCCATATTTATTCCCGGCAAGGACAGCTATTGTTCCCTTTTCATTGAGTTCACTTGCAAGTCCCTTCATCAGCATTTTGCCGAATTCAATATCATCCGCGCCATAGTAAGCAAATCGTGTACTACTTGGCGCATCTGAATCGAAACACATAATCGGTATTCCTTTCCCAACCACTTTATCGATTGTTGGAATCAGATAGTTTGCATTAGAGCATGATATTGCAATGCCATCTACTCCTGAACGCGAAAAACGTTCAATTGTAGCCTCCTGTTCCTCAACACTTTCTTTTTCAGGAGTTTCCCAATCGATTACTATATTGATATTATATTTCGCTCCCAAATCCTTTGCAGCTAATTTCGCTCCTGAGTGTGCCGCCACAAACACAGGATTTTCTTTAATTTTTCCAATAAGGCCGATCGTTATTTTTTTCTTGCCGAATATATTCTTATTTGTCTGGCCGAGTAACATTACATAGCATACAAAGATCAGAGAAAATAAAAAAAAATAAATCTGCTTTTCATCTTATTGATTCTCCTTAAGTTACTTCATAAAATTTATCTGACTGTGTGGTCTAATCGCTTTTTATTCTCTATGACGGATTGCGAACTTTGTGAAAGTGCTCCTTGTTCATTCTGATCGTTTAGTTTAAATTGATTAACAAGTGATTGAAGAATCTCGGTTAACCTGTTTAGATCCTCTGCAGCACGAGCAATCTGCTGGGTACCAGATGCTGTTTGCTGAGTCACACTGGCTATCGCTTCCATATTCTTGCTGATCTGTTCGCTGGTGCTCGATTGCTCTTCGTTAGCAACGGCAATCTGTGAGACCATATGCGTCACCTTTTGTGATATTTGTACGATCTGTTGCAATGATACACCGGCGTGATCTGCCAGCATAATTCCTTCATCCACCTGCTTCGTAGCATTTGCCATAGTACTAACCGCACCATGACTGTCAGATTGTATTTGCTGAATCATTCCCGCAATTTGTTTCGTCGCTTTTGTTGTCTGTTCCGCCAGCTTCCTCACTTCATCAGCGACTACTGCGAAACCCCGACCCTGTTCGCCGGCTCTTGCCGCTTCGATAGCAGCATTCAAAGCTAAAAGATTTGTTTGATCGGCAATATGCTCAATTACGCCAATAATTTCCCCGATCTGATCGCTTGATTTTCCAAGATTTTGGATTGTTCCGGCTGATTCGCGTACAACATTGGCGATCTGCTTCATTCCGCTTACAGTATCCAGCACGACTTTCCCGCCTTGTTCTGCAGAACTTTTTGCTGTCTCTGCAGTATGAGCAGCTTCTCCTGCATTCTCTGAATTTACAGCTATACTCTTTGCCATTTGTTCTACAGCCCGTGCTATCTCTTCCGATTGAGTAGTCTGTTCCTGAGAACCTGCAGCCATTTCTTCTGTACTGGAACTAATTTGTGCGCTAGCGCTTGCGACTGACGTTGCTGTTTCGGATACCTGAATCAATGTATCATGTATGGAACCTACAAACCGATCAAAGGAATTTTTAAGTTGGCCCATTTCATCTTCCCGGTCTGTATTAAACTGCGTGTTTAAATCAGCATTTTCGATACTTACTCTTATTTCCTGGATATCATTTACCAAAAGACGTGAATATTTGACAACCCATACGACTCCCAACGCTAATATTACTATATTGATAATTGAAGACCAAAATACCTGTCCATTCACCACATCCATAATCGGTTCCATGGAGATGCCTACAATCGTGGTTCCCAATTTTCTTCCGATATATTCAATAGGTTTTGCCTGTAAAACAATATCATCTGCATCATTAAATTTCACATCGCTCAATAACGTGGTTACATCATATTTTAATTCTCTTGGATTATGTTCGATAATGGTTTGATTTGATTCATCCAAGATTAAGATAAAAGCAACAGCAGGATCTTTCTTTGCCCAATTGAAGGAAGTTTGAATAAGATCAAAATTACCGTCATTTAATCCGGCTCCAACTGAGAATGAAAGCGTCTCCGCGAGCAATTTGGCATTATTTTCTGATGCATCGTGTCCAGCTTCTCTTTGATTGATCCAGTAGTAGATAATTCCAAAGAAGGTGATAAACAATAATGGAACAAGAAATATCGCTATCAGCCTAGCCGTTAATGATTTTTTTATTATGTCCATCATGGCTTTACTCCTTTAATATCATATTGTTCATGCTAAAAACCGCAAGATCTATATTGTCTATAATTCTTTTTCAAAAAAAACTATTCTATCTATAGCTATTATCCGGTTCCAATATGCATTTTCATAAGAACAATATCTATAAGAAATCCAATGATTCTTCATCGGACTATTCCTATAGTTCTTGAATGCCAATCATTAATATTCATGCGTGTCCTGCTAAGCATAATCATCATCAGTTGTGTCTCATTTGTTTATAGCGTTTTAACTTTCCTTTAACCGTATCGACAAGCATATCGGCTGAAAAAGGCTTTGTCAAATAGTCATCTGCGCCGAGTCCTTTACCATATCTTACCATACCCTCATCCGTCATTCCGCTTAGAAAGATGAACGGCACAAGCCTTAAGTGATGTAGCTGCCGGACTTTTTCATAGAATGAAAAGCCGCCAATTGTCGATGTTTCGAGATTTATATCAGAAATTATCAAAGCCGGCATATCATTCTTGAGGCCGGTAAGTGCTTCATCGGATGTGTTATACGCCTGCACAGTAAAGCCCCCGCCTTCGAGGACCCGGACAATCATTCCTAAAGTGTTTTCGTCATCATCGATTACATAGAGCATTGGTTTGTCTTCATGTTCCCCAAATTCCTCAAGGACTCTCGATTCTATTCTCGAGTGTGCTTCCGATGAAATCTGGTACTTATAGCGAAGTTCATTAATGACTGCCGATCGTTCCTTAGCATTCATACCGGAAGTCCAGACTAATGTGAATGCATGCGCATAGGATTCTTCTTTAGCCTCTAATTCGAGTTTATTATGCTCTTCCGTTGTAATGCGGAGTGTTGTCCGCAAATCCCGAAGCTGACTTTGTTCTTCCTGTGAAACCGCTCCATCTGCCCATGCCAGCAGCAGTACACGCTTGTACATATCATGAGCTTGATCAGGTTTTTGTGTCTGTACAACATGAGGAGCATTTTCAGTTACTTTTTGTATTGCCTGCACCGTTGCATTTTGCGGTATTGACGTCTGCGAAGTTTTTTGTGCGTATATTGCCTCGACCATTCTCTGCGTTTCTATCGGAACATTAAGCGTTTTGTCAGAACTTTTTTTAGAAGCAGCAGCTTCTTGTTTTTGACGTTCAGCAGCATCACGAAGTAATTCATCGTTTCTTTTTTCTGCTTCAAGTCTTTTTTTCTGAAAATCATCGTGTGGTTTCTGTTGATCGGGCTGCTTCTGCGGAATTGCTTCCTTTTTTGCACGCTCTAATTCTGCCTTTTTTCGCTCCTCTTCAAGCCTTGTTCGTGCAATGTTCTCCATAGCTCCACGGTTTGTTACCGCAGCATTTTTCTTTTCTGATTCTTCTTTTAGAAAAGCAATACGTTCTTGAAAAGCATATATGTATGCATTTGTCGGATCGATTATCCGTGCTTTATCAAGATGTCCTTTTGCCTCTTCAAGCAGTCCTGCTTTAATGCACTGATCAACTACCTTCAGGATGATGTTTGCTTCTGTTCGAATTTCTTCATTATGTGGATTTGTTGGTGTCACTTGTTTTTCTTGTCTAAGTATTCGTCCCTATTCTGCTTCAGTATCAACATTTTTATATGCTTAATATCTTTGATGATACTAGCATCGTTCTTGATGCCACCATCGTTTTACAATATCGTCCACGTTTGTTGATGTATTTTTAATTTTCCATTTATCAAAAAACTTTATATCGGCGCTTGCAGGTTCCGGATTGGGAGGATCCATTTGGACTCGCAACGGCATTGGAACTGCATCGCCGACGATTAATGCCTCTCCTTGACGAAGCGAAGGAAGAAGATTTTCCAAACCCGGGAACGTATCTGAAACAAGCCGACGTACATAATTCTGATCAACCGGATTCGTAAGACACATAGCAACAAAATTATTGCATTGAGACATAATCGTTTCAGAAATATCAGAAGGCCTCTGAGTGACTATCATGCAGCTTACGCCATATTTCCTTCCTTCTTTGGCAATACGTTCGACTGTACGCCTTGCAGATTGTGTACCTCCGGAATTTGACGATAAATAATTATGGGCTTCTTCAAAGACCAGAAGAATCGGGCATTCGCGCCGATTAATATTCCAAAAATTGAAATCGAACGCCAGTCTTGCCATTAGAGAAACAACTGTATTGACGATGTCAAACGGAACTCCGCTCATATCCATAATAGTTACTTTTGATTTTCCGTTTGACCCGAACATTTTTGTTAGCAATTCCGAGAACGATTCTGAGTGAATATATAACCTTGGCCGAAACATAAAATCATACCGCGGATCGTTCAGTTTTGTATCAAGTTGTATAAGAAATCGTGCAAACTTGCCATAAAAGGGTCCACCTTTTTCTGTTTCAAGAGCTTCTAATCTTGCACGCACTTTTGCAAAATCATAGTATACAGGAGTGTCAATAGTCAGAACATTTTTCAATTCCGGATTTTGAAGACGCTTTGCTTGAAATACCAATTCTTTCAAAACAGTAATATGCGTCGCCGCGTATTCATCAGCAAGATCAACAAACACTTCTGTCATTTCCTGAAAAGTCATCAGCCAGAATGGTAATTCAAGTTCTGTCAAATCTAAATACTGACTATTCTGCGGAAATGCATTTCGATATTCATTGTGGATATCCAGAATAACAACTTTCGTCGCAGGATTGCCGATAACCTTCTGCAGGATGGAAGCAACACTACATGATTTGCCGGAACCGCTGACTCCAATAATTGCCAAGTGTCTACCAAAAAAACGGTTCGGATCAAGATAGGCACGTTCATTTTCAAAATGCGTAAGTGTACCGGTTGAAAATCCAAACTTCTGAAATACCGAGAAAGCAATCGCAAGATCTTTTTCTTCTAGCAAATATACCGGTGCTTCGGCTGTCGGGAAAACAGAAATTCCTCTCTCAAAAATGCCATTCTTTACAGAACCGACCAAAGATATAGTCATCTCATAATGATTAGCAGTTTTCCCGTTCTCTCCATATTCCATTTTCCTAAATTCCGACACCATCCCTAACAACACCTGTCTGCCGACTGGAACAAGCACATACGAACCAATTTGCCCGATCGGATATGTTTTTCCATTTAACTGCAACGAGAGACTCGATAGATGCGGATCCAGGGCAACGATTGCGTTTGAAGTAGTTACCTCACGGATAACACCGATCCGTTTTTGATCCCATATTGTTTTCACGGCCATAGGCTCACCTTAATTTATCCGAAAATCCGACAGTATTGAACCTTTAATCGTATACCGTTATAATTTTTGGAGCACCATAAATCTCGTTGTTTACCAACATGACCATATCCTCCGAATCGAACGGCTTCTGAAGAAAAGGCAATTCCTGTACAATAGCAGCCATGTCACTCGATAGATTTTCCAACAGACTTCCGCTCATTCCGATGATTTTGACGTTTGGATTTATTCTCCTGAGGGCAGGAATTGTAATAAGTCCGTTCATATTAGGCATTAACATATCAAGCAATACAACATCGATCTTATTTCTATTCTTTTCATAGATCGAAATCGCTTCATGCCCGTCATATGCAGTCATTACTCTGAATCTCCTGCTTTCAAGTGTAGCACGCACCAGTTCCTGTAGACTTTTTTCGTCATCGACAACAAGTATGGTCTCTCCATGTCCCATAGGGAGATTGTTCCCTCTTATAATATGCTCTTTCACCTTTTCTTCCTTAGCGGGAAGATATACTTTAAACTCCGTTCCTTTGCCGAGTTCGCTATGAACATCTATAAATCCACCATGACTTTTTACAATATTTAATACCGATGATAGACCTAAGCCTGTTCCTTTACCCGGCTCTTTTGTTGTAAAAAATGGATCGAATATCTGGTTCATTATCTCAGGCGCAATTCCGGTTCCGGCATCTTTTACACTGAGGACAACATACGGTCCGGGAACCGCTCTAAAATGCAGACTTGCTTCTTGTTCATCAAGTATAACATTTTGCAGATCGATAGCAAGAGTTCCGCCGTTCGGCATAGAATCCCGTGCATTGATCGAAAGATTCATTAATACTTGATATAGCTGCGTTGCATCTCCTTCAACATTCCAGATTCCTTTAGGACAATGTCTTCGAACTTTTATCATAGGCGGGAAAGTCTCCGATACGAAATTCAGAAGTTCCCATAAGAGATGCTTAAGTTGGAGAGTAATATGTTCGCCCTGCACTCCTCGCACAAACGACATTAATTGTCTTACAACTCCTTCTCCACGTTTTGCTGAACTTTCAAGAGTTCGTAAAATATCCTGGCTTGTTTCATCCTTAAGTTTCTCTTTCATAAAAGGAACCGCAAGGATAATTGGTGTAAGTATATTATTGAGATCATGCAGAAGTCCGCTTGCCAAAGTGCCGACACTTTCTAACCGCTGGGCACGAAGAAACTGCTGCTCAATAATTTTCCTGTCGGTAATATCCGTATTAATAGTCAGGATTGACTTCGGCTGGCCGTACTCATCCCGCACAAGACTCCACCGGCTTTCCATAACAAGGTTCTTTTGATTCTTTGTAACCTGCCTTAACTCACCGAACCAAGAACCCTTTTCTTTCACAGAGGTTAACGCCTGTTGTATAATATCCGGTTCCGCGTTGAGCAATCGGGAAGCATTTTGCGAAATAGCTTCATTGCGTGTCCACCCATAAATTCTTTCTGCACTATGATTCCAATAAATGATATTGTCATTAAGATCCCGAACAATAATCGCATCCTGCGCAATGTCCAGCAAATTCGCTTGTTCTCTGATTTTTTCATCCGCTCTTTTACGCTCTGTTACATCCTGCATGTAGATTGCAAGGCCGTCTTCCGCAGGATATGCCCGAACCTGCAGCCAAGAATCTAATGATGAATAATATTCTTCAAATTCTGCGAACTTGTGATCTGTCATTGCGCTATGCAATGCTTTGTATGCCACTGAATCTTTTGGTGCAGGGAATTCAGTCCACCAGTTTTTTCCCCAGAGGTCTTCGCGCTTCTTGTTTACCTTTGCCAAAAAGACATCCGATCTTGGATTCAAGTACTTAACTTCCCATGAATTATTCACTGAAAAAAATGCATCCGTAATACTGTCAAAAATTGCAATTATTTGTTTCTGTGAACGTTCGAGTTCTTCTTCTAATCTCTCATTCTCCCACTCTGATCTCCTTTTTTCGAGAGCATTCTGGATGGCTCCGGGCAACCGGCGAAGACTTGATTTTAATATATAATCATCAGCACCTTCTTTAAGACATTCCACCGCTATCTCTTCATTTTTCATTCCTGTTACAAGAATAAACGGAATCTTCGTTCCTCTTTCACGAACAATTTTCAGCGCTTCCAGTCCGTTGAATTGTGGTAATGAATAATCCGCAAGCACAACATCCGGCGAATATGTTTCGAGTTCTTTCAGAAATTTAGTCTTGGAAGCAACTCGACGTGTATTGTGTTCAATATTTGCATTTCGAAGTTCTCGATCGATCATTTCGGCATCGATGGGAATATCTTCGAGAATCAGAATATTTAAAGTTTCTGTTTGTTGTGTCATAGCATTTGACCTATAATTTGTTCGCCTAATAATTTTCTATGTCTTTGGCAACGCAAAATAAAACCGGGCACCATTATCAACTTTCCCTTCAGCCCACACGCGCCCGCCATGTCTTTCGATAATCCGCTTGACAATGGCCAGACCAACTCCTGTTCCTTCAAATTCTTCTATCTCATGTAATCGGCGAAAAACACCAAAGAGACAATTGACGTATTGCATATCAAATCCGACTCCATTATCACGAACACAATACACTATTTCGCCGTTGTTGAAATTAGACTCTATCTCTACTTCTTTTCTCTCCTTATAACGAGTAAACTTAAATGCATTCGAAAGAAAATTATACCATACTTGACGAATTAATATCTCATCTCCATATACCGGAAGTAATTGGTGAAGCTTTACAATAAAAGTTGAAGATGCTGCTTCATTTTCCAGTAATTCGTCAATCACCTTCTGCACTATAATTGTCATATTAATCATTGAATACTTTGGAGTGGACTTAACTAATTTTGAAAATTCCAGCAATCCATCAAGCAATTTTTCCATTTGTTCGGAACTTTTCATAATCTGCTGTAACAAGTAAGATTCTTTAGTATTAAAACTTGTTGAATGTCGATTACTGAGCCATTCACAGTTATTATGAATTACACGCAACGGTGCACGCAAGTCGTGAGATATGGAATACGACAATGCTTCTAACTCATTGAATACATCTTCAACATTCGAGTTCACAGGATGTTGATTAGATACAATCTCGTTTTGCATATTCGGCATATCTTCCTTCCGGCCTTCCGCAACCTTATATTCCATCATACTACTCCCCCTTTCCCGACTGTAATACGTGATTTTGCCCATACCTGCGACAGCCGCTCGAGTGCTGCGACAATATTATCGAGTGATAACATAGAATCTACAAGGCCTTCTTCATGAGCCGCCCGAGGCATACCATACACTACACAGCTCTCTTCATTTTGACCGATCACGTATCCACCTTTTGATTTAATTTGCTTCAATCCTTCCACCCCATCTTTACCCATACCGGTCATAATAATTCCAAGCAACGGTCCCGGAAATACCTTTGCGGCAGATTTCATCATAATATTCGCCGAAGGCCGATATACTGAATCCGGCGATCCATCTGAAATATCTACTGTTACTCGGGAACCGCTGTTACAGAATGCCATCTGTTTTCCGCCGGGAGCAATTAGAATTTTCCCAGTTTCAAATACTTCTCCATGCTCAGCTTCCTTCACATAAACCTTACTGAGACTATTCAACCTATCTGCCAAGGTTTTGGTAAAATTAGGCGGCATATGCTGTACTATACCGACACCTAATGGAAAACGTTCGGGGATTCTCGGAACAATATTAAGCAGCGCCTGAGGACCGCCTGTCGATATGCCGAGGACAACAGCGTTGAATTTATGTATTACGCTATCGTAACTTATTTTTTTCTGTTCCGGTTTGTTATGATGTGTTTTACTATGTGAAGATTGCACCAGCCTTCTCATACGAAATCGTGTTTGTATTAATCTGCTCTGCGCAATTTGCTTTACTTTTTCAATGAGTTCGTCTTTTATATTTCTAATATTGATCGAGCTGTAAGACAAATCTTTGGATATGAAATCAATTGCTCCTAAGTCAAACGCATGTAATGTCGCTTGTGCACTCTCTGTCGTCATTGAACTAACCATAAGCACCGGTACCGGCACTTGTTCCATAATGATTTTAAGCGCTGTGAGTCCATCCATCCCGGGCATTTCAATATCCAGTGTAACGATATCCGGTTTTAAAGCCACAATTTTTTCTATTCCTTCGTTCCCGTCTTTGGCAGAGCCAATAACACGGATTTCGGGGTCCGATTCCAGCATTAGTTTCAGCGATTTTCGCATGAATGCGGAATCATCAATGATAACAACTTTCACTATATTTTCTTCTGACAGCATCAGAATATCTCCCTTACTCAGGCTACTTTGCCGAAATGATGAGCGATCAATTCGATAAATCGGCCTACATCGATAACTAAAATCACGCTGCCGTCTCCAAGAATCGTAGAACCTGCAATACCAGGAACATCGCCAAGATAATTACCCAATGTTTTGATGACTACCTCCTTTTGCCCTTGAAGAGAATCAACAAGAAGTCCGATTCTCTTTTCCGCCCAACCGACTATCACAACATACGAGACAGCCGACTTTTGAACGGCCTGTTTTTTCCCGATGATGTCGGCCATTCTTACAAGCGGTAATATTGAATCACGTACTCTTATTACTTCCCGTCCTTGAATACTGTATATTTCTTCAGGAGTAATCCGGACAATTTCGAGTACAGCACTTAACGGAACAGCAAATATTTCGTCGACTACCTTTAAGAGAAGACCCTGAATAATTGCGAGCGTTAACGGCACCTTCAAAGTGATGATTGTTCCTGTTCCCGGATTTGAATCCATCTCAACAATCCCCTTTAATTTTGCAATGTTAGTTTTAACAACATCCATCCCAACCCCTCTCCCCGATACATTGGTAATCTCTTTCTTCATGCTAAAACCCGGGACAAAAATTAAGTCCAGAGCGTCATTTTTTGACATTTCCGTGGCTTCAATTTCCGATATCAATCCCTTTTCAATCGCTTTCTTTTTTGTTTTCTCGACATCAATGCCTCGTCCATCATCCTCTATTGTAATCAGGATATAATTTCCATCACGCTCTGCATCGACCACTATTATTCCTTGTTCCGGTTTCCCGCTGCTTTTTCTTTCTTCCGGAGTTTCGATGCCATGATCAACGGCATTTCGAATCATATGAACGAGTGGATCCTTTAATTCCTCAATAATGGATTTATCCAGCTCAGTTTCTTTCCCATAAATTTGGAGATCTACCTCTTTTCCTGTCGTGCGCATAACTTCTCGGGCAACAAGCGGGAGTCCGCTAAATACTTTTTCAATAGGAACCATTCGCGTTTTCATAACTGCCATTTGAAGTTCAGTCGTTACAAAATCAATCTGACTGTTAACGTCAGCAATCTGCTTCGATATATCTAAACGCTCATATTTTTCGACCAAAGAATGTGTTGCTTGTGAAAGACGATTACGTGCAAGGACAAGCTCACCAATAAGATTCATCAAATCATCAAGTCTGCTTACATCAACTCTGATTGTTGTATCGACTGCATGTTGAGACTGAGACTCGGTTATTTCAGAAATATGCACATTATATTCCGACTTAGATGTTTCCGTAGCTTGATCCTGAGCCGTTTCTGATTGCTGCTGCATCCCTCTTCGCAACTTTTCGAGCAAGTTATCCATTTCTATAGGCTGCAAATCACGGCTTTCAATCCGTTGCAAGAGCACGACTGCCGTTTTATGAGCCTCAATTAACACGTCTATTATTTCACTTGTAGCAGTACATTCACCTTTCCGAAGCTTGTTTAAAAGATCTTCGCTGGTATGCGCTAATTCTACAATTTGATTGAATCCAAGGAACGATGATGTTCCTTTCAGTGTATGCATTTCTCTGAAAATATTATTCAGGATGTTTACGTCTAATGGAGCCTTTTCCAGAGCAAGCAGATCCTGACTCAAGTGATCGAGAATTTCTCTCGCTTCAACAAGATAGCTATCGAAAATCTCCCGCATTTCTTCATCAAAACCAGGGGCAGTCTGTTCATTTCCCATAGATCATTAATCCATTTTTATGGCGTACTGTTCATGCACTTCCATCGACTACTTCTTTTCATTTTCTTTCCACGCCGTCACAACTTCATCAATTTTATTCTGATGTTCCTGTGTTTTCATGTACAGAGCATTGACATCGAATGACTTAGAATCAACTTTATCTTCCTTAACATGGCGCTTTGCTTCATTAGTTTTCTTTTTAGCAGTTTCAAAATAATTCAGCTCGTTAAGCAATTCTTTACGAACAGACTCTATAAGATGGTTTGCTGCGCCGATTTTTTGTGCCGTTATATCCTGAACTTGAAGGGCAACTGTGATATTGCTTGTATCCTCTCTCAACTCCGAAAGCGTTTGTCTTATCCCCGTAAGCATTAGCATTTGGCGTTCAGGAATACCTTTTATATCAAATTCCTTTAAACCGTTCTCAACCATGTGAATTTTTGTTCCCATTTGATCGAGAACGTCGAGAATCTCCACTGTAGCAATTTCCGTTGCCTGTGTTACCGTGTTCAATTGAACAGATGCATTAGGGATCTTACTTGAACTGTCTTCAATTGCACTCTTGATGCGGTCAAGCAACGTAATAACTTTTTGAAGTGCAGTAATTACGCTTTCCGCCGTTCCCATGTCCTCATTCACCTTATCTTCATCTATCATAATATCACCTTTTACTTATTGCTACACTAATAGAATATTTTTTATCTACTTAGAATTATTCATTCTTTGTTTATAATTCTCCCGCGCGCGCCTTGCTTAATAAGGTTTCTACCATTTTCTTTCTCTCCATATCGCCTACGACTTCCGAATCATTCGGGAGCGGAAGATCTATGGACACCGCTTGAGTTGTCGGTGCGCTGAAGAATCCTGTTGTGAGTTTTCGTAACTCTTCAGCAACGGCCTGGATAGTACCCATGACTGTACCAATATGCTGTTGGGTGATATCCTGTACTTGGAGCGCCATCATTATTTCCGTGCAATCATCCTGAAGCTCTTTTAGTAATCGCTCGAGATTGCTTGTAGGACCGCTCATTTTGATACTGCGTAAGTGCGCTGCCCATGCTTCAGCGAGTTCGACAATATCTGAATCCCAACCCGATTTCTCGACTAGTGTCTTTACAATTTCTGCCATCTTATTTGTTGCGACGCCAAGATCGGATGATACCATACCCGTGGACACGGAAGTGATCACTTGGTCTAGTGTCGCCACCATCTTATCCAGAGTATTTAATATTTGGGTAGATGCTTGTTCAGTCGCTTCTGTCACACGTCCGAGTTGACCTGCAGCCTTGGGAATATTCACCATTGCTACTTCCAAAACTGCCTTAAGATCTTCAATCGCTGGACTGATTTCATTCAAAAAACCAGCGATATCATCGAGAACCGGAATAGTGCGTTGACCGTATTCACAGAATACTTTCACTTCAGCGGCTTTTTGTAGGACTTTTTCAACTTCCTGTTGGTTCATAACTCTATCCTCTCAGGATCATAGTATAGTAAGAACGTTTTTTCATTTCGTTCTACTCCGTACTAACTTG